>NZ_JBFBAX010000036.1:0-54027 GCF_040682395.1 Streptomyces sp. NPDC051207
TTGTCGCTCAGGACCTTGTCGAGGTCGGCCTTCGGGATCTTCGCGAAGGCGTCGTTGGTCGGCGCGAACACGGTGATGTTCTGGGCGTTGTTGAGGGTGTCGACCAGACCGGCCTTCTTCACCGCGGTCACCAGCGTGGACAGGGCCGGGTTGTTGGAAGCGGCGGTGGCCACGGGGTCCTTGGCCATGCCGTCGAAGGAACCGGCACCGTCGTTGGGCACCGAGGCGCAGGCGGGGCCGAACGGCTCGTCCGTCGTTGAGGTGCCGGAGTCGGTCATGGCGTCGTCGGAGGGGGGAGCGGACGCCGACGTCTTGGTGTCGCTGTCGGACTTCGCGGAGCCGTTGCTGTCGTCGGAGCAGGCGCTCAGCGCGAGGGGGAGGACGGCTGCGGCTGCGACGGTGGCGGCGATGCGGCGGATGCGGCGGATGCGGGAGTTCACTGGTTTCTCCTGTGAGTATTGCGGCGATTGCCGTTTGTGATGGGTGAGAAAAGGGACAAGTGGTCTGTGGTTACTCGACGGTCACCACGACGGAGTGCCAGCCGCTGGCGCCGTCGGGGACGGTGCGGGTGCGTTTGTCGGTCTGCACCTGGCCGGTGCGGTCGGTGGCGCGGACGGTGAGGGTGTGTCCGCCTTTGGTGGCTCGCCAGGGGAAGGACCACTGGCGCCAGGTGTCCTGGGTGTCTTCGGCGGCCAGGGTGGTTTCCTGCCAGGGGCCGTCGTCGACGCGGATCTCGACTTTGTCGATGCCTCGGGTCTGGGCCCAGGCGACGCCGGCCACCATCACGGTTCCGGCCTTCGGGCGGGCGAACGGCTTGGGGGTGTCGATCCTGGACTGGGTCTTGATGGGAGCTTCGCGGGCCCAGTCGCGCTTGACCCAGTAGGCGTCGTAGGCGTCGAAGGTGGTCAGCTCGATGTCCTTGATCCATTTGCAGGCGGAGACGTAGCCGTACAGGCCGGGGACCAGCATGCGGACGGGGAATCCGTGGTCGAAGGGCAGGGGTTCGCCGTTCATGCCGACGGCGAGCATCGCGTCCCGGCCGTCCATGACGTCCTCGACCGGGGTGCCGAGGGTCATGCCGTCCACCGAGCGGGCGACGAGCTGGTCGGCTCGCCCTCCCTTTGACGGTGGTGTGACGCCGGACTCGGCCAGGAGGTCGGCCAGCCGGACGCCGATCCAGCGGGCGTTGCCGACATACGGGCCGCCGACCTCGTTGGACACGCAGGTGAGGGTGATGTCCCGTTCGATCAGCTCGCGTTTCAGCAGGTCGGCGAAGGACAGTGTGAGGGGGCGGCGAACGCCGGTGCCGTGGATGCGCAGCCGCCACGCCGTGGCGTCGACCTTGGGCACCACCAGGGCGGTGTCCACCCGGTAGAAGTCCCTGTTGGGGGTGATGAACGGGCTGACACCCGCCACCCGAAGCCGGGCTCCCTTCGGTACCGCCGCAGCCGGTGAATCCGGAGCCGGCAGGACGACGCCCTCACGGGAAGCGGCCGCTTGCCTGCCGCTGGAGGTGCCCAGAGCCCGGCCCAGTACGCCTGCTCCCGCTGAGGCGGCAGCAGCGGCAGTTGCCGCGATCACGAAGCCACGCCGGTCCCAGCCCTCGCTTTCCGGCTTGTCCGGATGCTCGGGCGAGCCGTCCGGTGCCGGGCGCGATGCCAAAAGCCGGCCGACGAGGACATACAGGAGCGCGGCGCCGGCCACTGCCCCCACCAGGGAAGGCAGGGCGTCGGTGAAGCCTGCGGAGTCGGGGCGGTTCAGGGCTGCCGCCGTTCCGACGGCTCCGAAGACCAGAACGCCGGCGGCACCGAGACGCCGGTGACGCAGGGCCAGGGCACCGAGAGCCAGTGCGAACACTGCCAGAACGGCGAGGATGCCGGCCTGGAGGATCAGTTTGTCGTTGGTGCCGAAGTTGCGGATCGCCCAGTCCTTCACCGCCGCCGGCGTGCGGTCGATGGCGGCGCCACCGACCGCGACGACCGGACCGGCCTGCGGGCGTATCCCTGCCGCCACCAGTTGGGCGACGGCGAGCGCGGCGAAACCGGCCAGGAGGCCGCTCAGCGCACCCAGCGCGAGACGCAGCCAACCAACCGTATTCCGCGGTTTCTTCTTTTCGTCGCTCACGGGGGTAATCCGGGGCTGTCCGGCGGCCGGATTGGCCCGGAACCCCATCGGATTGAATTTTTTTCCGGGCCAATCCGCGGCGGCCGCAGCTACGGATAATGCGTCGTGCCGGTCAGCTGCGACCCTTCTTCCAGCCGTTGTCGCTGATGTTGGCGCAGGTGTTGCCGAAGGCGGGGTTGAGCAGGCCGATGACGTTGACCGTGTTGCCGCAGGCGTTCACGGGGATCTGGACCGGCACCTGGATGACGTTGCCGGAGGCGACGCCGGGGGAACCGACGGCGGCGCCCTGGGCACCGCTGTCCGCCGACGCGGCCGCGGCAGCGCCCAGCACCATCGCACCGGCAGCGGCCACGAGGCCGGCATTCCTGATCACGCGAGTCTTCATGAAATCTCCCTGTGTCGTGTCCCGGGCGAACGACGGTCCGCCCTGTCCGCCGCATCTCGCGGCGGGCACGGGTAATCCGCTCTGCGGCGAAACCCGGATTGCCGGACGGCACGCCATCCGCTCAAAGGGAGCAAAGGAAATCGGACACCTCATCGACACATGAGAGGGCGTGCGAATCGTGCCTCCAGGCGCCGCAGCAACCGCTGGCCGCCGAGGGGCGTCCACAGCGCACGGGACGGGCGGCTGACCGCGGTTGTGAAGTCGGGTACGGCCGTCTGAACCGGGCGCCGACGGGCGCGCGACATCGCCGTCGTGCGCCTCGCACATGCCGCTTGGTGGTGCCCGCCGCGTCCGGCGGGCGCGGCGGGCAGAGGCCGGAGGCGGCACCAATCCGCTTCGCGTCCTGCCTCGGATCACCCGTGCCGACGTTGATCGGCACGCGTGATACCGAGAGGGGACAACCGCTGTGGCACGCAGACGAGTGGCCGTGGTGGGCGGCGGAGTAGCCGGGCTCACCGCCGCCCACGTGCTGGGGCAAGCCTGTGACGTAGTGCTCTTTGAGGCCGATGACCGCCTGGGAGGGCATGCGCACACCCATGAGCTGGCCCAGGAGGGCTGGACGGTCTGCGTGGATTCCGGCTTCATCGTGCACAACGAGCGGACCTACCCGTACCTGCTGCGTCTGTTCGCCGAGCTTGGGGTGACCACCCAGGACGCCGAGATGAGCATGTCGGTGCGGTGCGAAGGCTGCGGCCTGGAGTACGCCGGGGCGCGTGGGCCGTCGGGACTGTTCCCGGGGCGTGCCGCTCTGCGAGGCCGCTACCTGCAGATGCTGGCGCAGGTGCCGAGATTCCACCGGGCCGCCCGGCGTCTGCTCGCCGCCGCGGACCAGGCCGACGCCGGCTCCGGTCCCACGCTGGGCGCGTTCCTGGCCGATGGCGGCTTCTCCGCGTACTTCGTGTCGCACTTCGCCGTGCCGCTGGTGTCCGCGGTCTGGTCTTGTCCGCCCGAGACCGCGATGCGTTACCCGGCCCGCTACCTGTTCCGGTTTCTGGCGCATCACGGGCTGCTGTCGGTCGCCGGGTCGCCGCAGTGGAAGACGGTCACCGGCGGCTCGGCGCAGTACGTTCAGCGGATCGCCAAGCGGCTGTCGTCGGTGCGCGCGGGCACACCGGTGCGCACCGTGGAACGCTTCGCGGACCGGGCGAGGGTGGTCACCGAGGACGGCGAGAGCGAGGAGTTCGCGGCCGTGGTGGTCGCGGTCCATCCCGATCAGGCGCTGCGTCTGCTGGCCGAGCCCACCGCGCTGGAGCGGCGTGTGCTGGGGGCTTTCCGTTACAGCCGCAATCCCACCGTGCTGCACACCGACACCGCCGTGCTGCCGCGCTCGGCCCGGGCGCGGGCGTCGTGGAACTATCTCCTGCCCTCCTGCACGTCCCCCGCCGACGCGGTGCACGTCAGCTACGACATGAGCCGTCTGCAGCAGCTGCGCGCCGATGAGACGTTCGTCGTGACGCTGAACGCCGCGGGTCGGGTGCCTGAGGACAGGGTGCTGGCGCGCATGGTCTACGAGCACCCCGTCTACACGCCCGAGTCGCTCGCGGCACAGCAGGAGCTGCACCGGCTCAACACGCAGGTGTGCGCGTTCGCGGGCGCCTACCACGGGTGGGGGTTCCACGAGGACGGCTGCCGGTCCGGCGCCCAGGCAGCAGCGGCGCTGGGCGTGCGGTGGTGAGGGCGCTGCGTCCGGCGACGCGCCCCGACCTGCCCGCCCTGTACGACTGCGTGGTCACCCATACCCGCACCACACCACTGCGCAGTTCCTTCCGGCACCGCACGCACCTGTGGCTGGTCGACGTCGACCATTTGCCGCGGCTCCCGTGCCTGCTCAGGCCGTTGGCCGGGTTCCATGCGCGTGACCACTTCACCGCCACGGCCCGTTCGATCCGCGCAGGCGTGGACGGCTACCTCGCCGGGCAGGGCGTGGACCTGCGCGGCGGGCGCGTGGTCATGCTCGCTCACGCCCGCGTCCTGGGGCACGTCTTCAACCCGTTGACGCTGTTCTGGTGCCATGACCGGAGGGGCGCGCTGGTGTGTGTGATCGCGGAGGTTCACAACACCTACGGCCAGCGCCACTGCTACCTGCTGCGCCCCGACGCCGACGGGACGGCCGAGGTGGTCAAGGACTTCTACGTCTCCCCGTTCTTTCCGGTGGACGGCGGCTACCGGATGCGGCTGCCGCTGCCTGCCCAAGAGCTGAACGTCATGGTGCAGCTGCGGCGCGGCGGTCTGCGGCCGTTCACCGCGACCGTCCGCGGCCGTCACCGGCCGGCGACCGCCTGGAATCTGATCCGCTCCTCACTGCGCCACCCCTGGTCGACCGCGGCGGTCTCCGCCGCGATCCGCCGCCGCGGCATCGTCCTGTGGCTGCGCAGGCTGCCGGTTTACCCCCGCCCCGTTGATCGCACGCACGAAGGCAGAACGTGACACCCACTCCCCTTTCCGGCACCCGCATCGGCAGCTCGCACGGTCCCGTCCTCCCCGGTCCGCGGACGCCTTCCTCCGGCCCGCCGCTGCCGGAGCCGGCCGCCGAAGCGCCCGCACGGGTCGACGCCGCACGCTGGCCGGACGTCGCCCGCGTACCCGCCCGGTCCCGGATACGAGGAGGCACGGCCCGCCTCCTTCTCACCCGCGCACTGGGCTCGCTGCCCATCAGGACACGTCTGGGCGACGGCCCCGCGCGCGGCGCCGGCCCGGACCTGACCGTGCACGACCCGGACGCGTTCTTCCGCCGGGTGGGCGCGCACGGCCTGATCGGCTTCGGCGAGTCCTACATGGCCGGCGAGTGGGACAGTGACGACCTGGTCGGCGTGCTGACGGTGCTCGCCTCCCACGTCGACGACCTGGTGCCCGCACCGCTGCGGCGCCTGCGGCACCTGTGGACCGGCCCACGGCCGACGGAACATCACAACACCGAGGACGGGGCGCGCGAGAACATCCACCGCCACTACGACCTCTCCAACGAGCTGTTCGCCCTGTTCCTGGACGAGACGCTGTCGTACTCCTCCGCAGTCTTCGCGGCCTTCCCCGCCCACCGGCGGACCCTGCCCGCGGCACAGCACAGGAAGATCGACCGCCTGCTCGACCTCGCCGGCGTGGGCACCGGCACGCGCCTGCTGGAAATCGGCACCGGTTGGGGGGAACTCGCGCTGCGGGCTGCCGCACGCGGCGCGAGCGTCGTGACCATCACCCTCTCCGCCGAGCAGCAAGACCTTGCCCGCCGACGCGTCGCCCGGGCGGGCCTGGCGGACCGGGTGACGGTGGAGCTGCGCGACTACCGGCAGGTGACCGGCACCTACGACGCCGTGGTCAGCGTCGAAATGATCGAGGCCGTCGGCGCGGAGTACTGGCCGGTGTACTTCGGCACGCTCCGCAGGGTGCTCGCCCCGGGCGGCCGGATCGCCCTGCAGGCCATCACCATGGCGCATGAGCGGATGCTGAACACCGCTCGCACCCACACCTTCATCAGCAAGTACATCTTCCCCGGCGGGCTCATCCCCTCCCCTGAGGCCATCGAGGAGCACGCCACCGCGGCCGGGCTGCACGTGAGCGCCGACCAGGGATTCGGCGAGCACTACGCCGAGACGCTGCGGCTGTGGCGCGAACGCTTCCTCAGCGAAAGCCGGCAGGTGGCGCAGCTGGGCTTCGACACCACCTTCCGCCGCATGTGGGAGCTGTACCTGGCCTACTGCGAAGCGGGCTTCCGCTCCCGCTACCTCGACGTCCGTCAGATCGCCCTGACCAGTGGTGGGGCACTGGCCGGGCCGGCGCGGCAGACCGACCGGACCGGTTCCCCCGACCAGGAGAGCATGCGATGACCACCGTGGCAGTCCAGCTGACCGACCTGCTCCGCCCCTACTTCCCCGGGCCGCTGCCGGTACGGCTGCGGGCCTGGGACGGCAGCGAGGCCGGCCCCGCCGACGCCCCGCTCGTCATCCTGCGCGCACCCGCCGTGCTGCGCCGGCTGCTGTGGCAGCCCGGCGAGCTGGGGCTCGCGGAGGCGTACATCGCCGGCGAACTCGACGTCGAGGGCGACCTCGCGGAGGGCCTGAGCAGCGTGTGGCGCTCGATCCGCTCCCACGGAGCGGCCCGGCTCACGACCGCGGGACTGGCCCGGGCCGCCCTGACCGCTCTGCGCCTGGGCGCCGCCGGACCGCGCCCGCCGGCCCCCGGCGCGCCGCGCGCCCGGCTGCGCGGCACACTGCACAGCCCGGCCAGGGACCGCGCCGCGATCAGCCACCACTACGACCTGTCCAACGACTTCTACGCCCTGCTGCTGAACGAGTCGATGGCCTACTCCTGCGGCTACTGGACCCGGCGCGACGACCCCGGCTACGGCTTGGAAGACGCCCAGCGCGACAAACTCGCCCTGATCTGCCGCAAGTTGGGGCTGGAACCCGGCATGCGGCTGCTCGACATCGGCTGCGGCTGGGGATCGCTCAGCCTGTATGCCGCACGGAAACACGGCGTGAAAGTCACCGCTGTCACCCTCTCGCGGCAGCAGCGGGACTTCGTGACCGCCCGCGCCGAAAAGGAGGGCCTCGCCGACGCGGTCGAGGTGCAGTTGCGTCACTACCGCGACATCGACGAAGGCGGCTACGACGCGGTCGCCACCATCGAGATGGGCGAACACGTCGGCGACGCCGAGTACCCGGCCTTCGCCGCGCTGCTGCACGACGTGCTGCGTCCCCGGGGGCGGGCTCTGGTGCAGCAGATGTCACGTGCCACCCGCGCGCCCGGCGGCGGCGCGTTCATCGAGACGTACATCGCGCCCGACATGCACATGCGTCCCCTGGGCGCCACCGTCGGCCTGCTGGAGGAAGCCGGACTCGAAGTGCGCGACGTCGAGGCCCTGCGCGAGCACTACGCGCACACCATCGCCGCCTGGCACCGCCGTCTTCAGTCCCGGTGGGACGACGTCGTCGCCCTGGTGGGGGAGCCGACCGCCCGGGTGTGGCGCCTGTATCTGGCGGGCAGCGGCCTGGCCTTCACCGAGCGCCGCATGGGCGTCGACCAGATCCTCGCCGTCCGGCCGACCGGGGAGGGCGCCTCCGGGATGCCGGCCGTGCTACCGCGCGCAGACGTCAGCGGCGGCGGACGGTGAGCGCTGTCGACTGGCCGGCCCTGGCACTGAACGCCGCGGTCTGCGCGGGCGCCATCCTTGCGGTCATGCTCGTGACGTTCGCCGTCGCCCTGCGCAAGGGGGTGCACCGGATCGCCGACGTCGCGTGGGGCCTGGCGTTCACCGCCATCGCCGCCGTCACGTACGTCCTGTCCGCCGGTGAGGGCGATCCGGGTCGGCGGACGCTGGTCACTGTGGCGACCTGTCTGTGGGGGTGGCGGCTGGCCGCCCACATCGCCTGGCGCGGCCGCGGACACGGCGAGGACGCCCGCTACGCCCGCATGCTCGACAAGGCCCCCGGCAGCCGGAACCGGTACGCCCTGCGGGTGGTGTACCTCCTGCAGGGAAGCCTGGTGTGGCTCATCTCGCTGCCGGTGCAGGCCGCGCAGTACACACCCGCCCCGCTCGGGCCCTTGGCTGTGGCAGGTGCGGTGCTGTGGGCGGCCGGCCTCACCTTCGAGACCGTCGGAGACCATCAGCTCGCCCGCTTCACAGCCGACCCCGCCAACCGGGGCCGGATCATGGACCGGGGCCTGTGGGCCTGGACCCGCCACCCCAACTACTTCGGCGAGGCGCTGGTGTGGTGGGGTCTGTACCTGATGGCCTGCGGCACCTGGCAGAGCGCGGCACTCGCCGTGATCTCACCGCTGACGATGACCCTGCTGCTCACCCGGGGCAGCGGTAAACGCCTGTTGGAGGAACACATGGCCCAGCGGCCCGGATACGCCGCCTACCAGGCCCGCACCAGCGGCTTCCTGCCGCGCCCACCCCGCCGTCCGCGTCCCTCGGGCCCCGTCGCGTGAACACCGGCAACGGCAGCCGGGCGCACGGGAGCCCCCTGCAGGTACGGACCGCTCCGGCCGACCCGTCGGCCGCCGTCCTGCTCCTGCACGGCGGCCGTGCCGACGCGCTCACCGCGCCGGCACGGCTGAACCTGCCCGCTTGGCGGATGCTGCCCTTCGCCCGCGCCATCACCCGCCGCGTCCTTCCCGGAAAGCTCCTCGTGGCCGACGTCCGCTACCGCCATCGAGGCTGGAACGGTGCCCGCGCGGATGCCGCACGCGACGCCCGGCAGGCCCTGGGCGAACTCACCAGCCTGCATCCAGCGGTGCCCGTTGTTCTGGTGGGACACTCCATGGGCGGCAGGGCAGCCCTCCGCGCCGCCGACCACCCGCAGGTACGGGGAGTGGTCGGCCTGGCACCCTGGTGCCCGCCCGGGGAACCGGTCGCCCACCTCGCGGGCCGGCAGGTCATCTTCCTGCACGACGAGAACGACACCGTCACCGACGCACACGGCTCATGGGACTTCCTCCGGCGCGCCCACCGCTCCGGCGCCATGACCTGCGGCGTCGCCATGCCCCAGGGCCGACACGCGATGCTGGGCGGCTCTGCCGCCTGGCACCGGATCACCGCCGCCGCTGTCGAGGGAATCCTGCAGCCGCACCTCATGCCGCACGCAGTGGCGGCTGCTCAAGCCGGTCCGGTCGGCAGCGTCGTACCAGCCCGCGACGTCACCCCCGCATGAGCTGACAGGCTGCATCTGCCGGATCCCGAAAGCAGTCTGCCGCAGTTCGGAAACCAGGCCGCGAGCGGTACGTGCGGTGTTGTAAGGCAGCAGCGGCGTCGCAAAAGCGGCTCGAACGGGAGCGACCGTGGCACCGGCTCCCGCGGTGCGCTTCGCACGGTCAACGGCACCACGCCTGCCATGCGGTGTCCACGGTGGTGTGCCAGTGAGCCCGGGCATCGGCAGTCACTCGGGTACGGAGCGACTCCGGGGCCAGCAGGTGGAGGGTGTGGGGGTGCGCCGGCCACGGCGCCGGCAGGGCGGCGCCATCGGCGGGGATGTGAAGGTCTCGCAGGTCCAACACGATGACCGCTGCCCCGGCGCATCGGTCGGTCAGCTGGTCGCGCAGGACATCGGTGGTACGAGCGGTCAGGTGGCCCGAGACCGCGCACCACAGGTGGGTGCCCGTCCGCGCCAGGGGGCGAATGCGGAAGATCGCCGACATGATCCTCTCACCGTGTCCGGGCGTGTGCGGTCATACCGGCAGGGTCACCACGGCGAGAGGGGCTGAGGTGGGACGGGCTGATCCTCCGACGGGCTCGACGGTGATGCCCACAGCTGAGGCCGAACGGGCCGGGCCTGACAGGACGACGGCCTGATGGGCGCGGTCGGCGTCCATCACGCCTGCCGGCCGCATGGTGCCGCCCTGGTCGTACCACAGCTGGTAGACCTTGCCTGTCGGTGGCGTGGCCAGGTCGGACGCCACCAGGACGGCCTTGTCCCGTGTGCGGGAGACGACGACGGTGGCGCCGGCGCCGTCGTCCAACGGGACACGGCGTGAGACGGCGTCGGGGGCGCCCAGGACAGCGATCAGCTCGTCCGTCTGCCGGCGGGCCTGCTGTTCCTGTGCGGCGGTGTTCTCGGCCCGGTCGTGTTCCCGGACGGCGATGCCGCCCAGGCCGGCGGCTGCTGCCAGGCAGGCGGCGAGCATCAGACGGGGAAGCCGTCGGCGCAGCGTGGCAGCCGATGGTGTCCGCGGGACGTAGGGGGCCGCCTGCCGGACCGTGGTCACGCGGTGCAGAACCTGGTGTTTCATGGCGGGGCGGGGTGTGACGGCGGCGGCCGCCGCGAGTTTCGCGGCGGTGGCAGTGAATTCTGTGACCTCGTCGGCGCAGGTCCCGCACGCGCTCAGGTGCCGCTCGAACAGCGCGCGCTCCTCGTAGGACAGTGCGTGCAGGGTGTAGGCGCCGGTGAGGGTGTGCAGATCCGTGTCGGTGGTCATGCGCTCACTCCCACCGGATCGTGGCGATGCATACAGGTTCTTTCACCAACATCCGTCCCTGTGCTGGTTCGCACCTGCACCGTTGTCCGTGTGTCTGCGGGCTACCGGAGCCGGGCCCGTCGGTCGCTGTGCTGGGAGCCGAAGGCCCGACCTGCGTCTGCCGGAGTGACAGGGCAAAGCCGCCCGAGTGCCATCCGGAGTGTCCGGGACGGCTGCATCCGGTGCGGGCCGTCGTTGTCTGTGACAAAAGGAATTCGGCTCTGGAAGGCCGGCGGATTGGTCGGTCCGGCAACGAAGTGCGGCTCGTGAGTTGCCGGAAGAAGGCCGGCGGGTCGCAGGTCGCCCGTTTCGGCGGCGTACCCGCCGTGTCGACGCGGCCGGCCGGGCGGGCCTCCTGGTGGGCGGCGGCGAGGCCCTGACTCGCTGAGGCAGCCGAGCGCCGGCGCCGATCGGGGCGGCCCGCGCGCAGCTCCGTCCGCGCCGGTGACGCCGGACCTTGACCTGTCGCAGCAGAGGTCGAGCGTTCTCATCGGAGGTGGAGCGCAGAGACCGCGCGAGGCGGGACGGGCGGAACCGTGTGGCGTCCTGCGCCGCCCTGGGTGTCTGCCGCGCGCCGGCCGGCGCCGCCCCGCCTCCGGGGCAGCCGCGAGTTGTTCAGGGTGAGGGAGCAGGTACTGAACAACCGGGCGGGTGCTGGAATCGATGCGGCGGGGCACCGGCCGGCCGGCTCGGATCCGAGCACCCAGCGTGTCCGGGCCGGGCGGCGCAGGACCTCCCCGCCGTACCGTTTCCGACCGACCGAAGGGCGATTGACGTGAACCGTATCCGCCGACTGACAGCCGCCACCCCGGCGACCACCGCCGGTACGCGCCGGCGGGCCGCGACGACTGCCGTGACGCTGACCATGGCGGGCACACTCGGGTTCGGCGTGATGACGCCGGCGGCGTCTGCCGCCAACGGGCCCTGCTACGACGGGCGGTGCACGACCACCGTGTCGGCGCCCAAGACCATCAAGGTCGACAGCCGCAAGTTCGGGTTCGGGAAGTTGAAGATCACGAGCATCAGCTCCCGATCCGTGAGGATGTCGGCCGCCGACGGGCGCCTCAGCGGCAGCACCAGCCCGGGCGGTACCGTCCAGTTCAACAACCTGAAGGTCTGGGTGAAGTCGGTCTCCGGCAGCAAGGCCAAGCTCCAACTGTTCCCGACGCGGTACTGAACGCGGTACTGAGCCTGTCGTTGGACCCCGGCGCGTTTGTCCCGCGCCGGGGTTCGCCGTTGCCCGGACGGCAGGCGTGGCCGTCCTCGGCGGTCGGTCACCTCGACCTGTTCGACGTCGAGGCGATCACTGCCGGCCCACGACGTGCAACGGGAGCGCTGCACGTCGTGGCCTGGGCCGGCGCCACGGCGAGCCGGCCCAGGCGCACCGACCCCGGGGGGAGCCGGGGCCTCGACGACTACTTCACGCGGGACTACGCCCGCAACATCGGTGCCGAGATCATGGGCCGCAACACGTTCGGGCCGCAACGCGGGCCCTGGCAGGACCGTGACTGGCGCGGCTGGTGGGGAGACGAGCCCCCGTTCCACACGCCGGTGTTCGTCATGACCCACCACCGGCGTCCTTCACCCTGCACGTGGCGGTCTCGCCGGTGAGGGTCGGGTCCGGGCTACGGCTCTGGGAGTCACCCGAGGAGCTGCTCGACCGGTTCCACCTCGAGGTCGTGCCCAGCCCGAGCGGTGTGACGCACCACCTGTTCTGGCGAAAGTGACACGCCGGCCGCTCGTCGTCCCGGCGGCAGAGCGGGAGAGGAGCCGGCACCCCGCCGGTGCAGGTCACACCAGCGGGGCCGACATCACGAGCGCGCCCACGTCGGAAGCGAAAGAGGGAACCGAACCCGCACGCCGTGGACCGTGTCAGTAGGTCAGGCGCAGCAGTTCGCCGGAGGTGCCTCGCCCGTTGTTGACGATGAACACCTGGCCTTCCCGGTTGACGTCGAGGCCCGTGCCCATGATCAGCCTGTCGCCGGTCGGGATCTCGGTGACCGCCTTGGTGTCGGCGTCTATCTTCAGCACCTTGCTCGGCTGCGGCGGGTCCTCGAGGTAGCCCGGGGTGTACGTCAGAGCGATCAGGTCGCCGTTGGGGGCGACGGCGAGGTCCACCACGTTGGTCAGGCCGGTGACCCAGGGCTCGAGGCCGTTGGGGCCGACCTTGTAGATCCGCGACTGGCCGGCGTACACGCCGAGGCCGGCGACGTAGATCGTGCCGTCGGTACCCCGGGCGATACCGGTGGGCACCCCATCGCGGTCGTTCTCGATCGTCGGCATCACGAACGCGGTGGACGTGGTGCCGTTCTCCGTGCGGAGCACGGTGTTGGCGCCCGCGTCGGTGGCCAGGTAGCTGCCGCCGGTGCGCAGGACCTTCCACGGGTTGGAGTACGGGTCGCGGCCATCGGGGTTCAGCCGCGTCTCGTGGTCGACGTAATCCGCGACGACCGAGCCGTCACGGGTACGCATCAGCGTCCCCAGCGTTTTGGCGTCCGGGCCGAGCGCGGCGCGGCCGTTGCTGTCGAAGCCGCCCATGTTCAGAACGAGGTAACCGCCGTTCGGGTCGGGCAGGACACTCGCCGGGCCGACGGCCTGGACCGGTTTCCCGGGCTCGGCGCCCGGGCCGAGGGACGGCAGACCGGTGACGACGCGGCCCTGCCACGAGCCCTTGATCTTGTAGACGGAGCCGGTCTTGCCCACGCACACCTGGCCGACAGGGCAGCCCGGCAGGCCTTCACCCGACTCGGCCACGAGCAGGCTGCCGTCTCCCAGTGCGGTGACGTCGCGGGGGTTCTTCAGTCCGGAGGCGACGACCTTGATGGTCGTCTCGGTAAGGGCCTTGGGCTTGGCCGGCGCGGCGCCGGCGGGCCCGGCGGTGGCCAGGGGTGCGGCGATGACACATGCCGATACCGCAAGCATGCATCTGGTGAAGCTTCTGCGTGATTTCGACATTCCTCCAGCGCTCCTTTTCCCTTGCGCGCTCCGCAATTCAAGAAAGCGGACGACAAAACGCGGTGTCACATTAAAGGAGTACAGAGCGCACGGCTATGCTGGTCGAGTTCCGCTGCCGTCCCTCTCTAGCGGCTCTCCAGAAAGACTCGATGCGCCGCCAGGATTGGAAACAAATTCTGAATTTGTCGTTTATGTTCTTCCGGCCGCAAAGCGGATCAGCGCGGAGGCCGTGGGCGGGGTCAATTCCGGCCGGAGCTTTCGCGCATCACCCGGCACCACCGCCGGTCTGCTCGGTTCGTACGCCATATGTACGCCAAACGTACGCTGATCGTGCGGTTCGTGGAGTAGAGTGCCGGGCGGGAGGTGCTCCATGTCCGAGTTGTTCGACGCGGTCGACGCGTTGCTCGCGTCCCGGGCTCCGCTTCCGCCGCCCGAAGAGCGCAAGCGCCTGCGCAGGGCCCACGGCCTGACCGTGGAGGAGGTGGCCGCCGCGCTGAAGGTGCGCCGGGCGACGGTGTCCGGCTGGGAGTCGGTCAGGAAGACGACCGAACCGCGCGGCCCCGAACGTGAGGCGTACGCGCGGCTGCTGGACAGGCTCGCGGAGCTCTACCCCGCGCCCGCCGCCGCTGCGGAGCCGACGCCGGCCACGTCCACCGGCCGGCCCGCCCCGCAGGAGCGGACTGTGTCCACGGGCCCGGCCTCCGGGGCCGCGGCCGTGAGTGCGCCTCAGGACTCCCGGACCACTCCCGCTCCCGATACGGCCGCTCCTGTCGGACAGGCCGCGTCGCGCCCGGTGCGCACCGCCAGGAGCACACCGGCGTCCCGTCGCCCGAGCGGGCGCAAGGCGGCCCCGGCCGGTGCCCCGGTGGGCGGCACCGACCCGCGCTTCGAGAACGGGCCGCTCGCGGTCGTCGACGTCGAGGACGGGCAGGTGCTGGCGTACTGCACCGGCGGCCTGGTCCTGGAGGTGCCCGCCAAGTCCGTCCCGGCGCTGGTGGAGTGGACGCTGAAGGAGGCCGGGCTCGGGCAGCCGAGGCTGTCCGGCCCGGGCAAGGACGCCGATCCGCTGCTGGTGCTCACCGGGGCCGCGCTGGAGCGCTACGGCCTGCCGGTCGCCCTGACGGATGAGGAGCGGCTCGCCGGGCGGATCCCGGAGCGCCACAAGGTCGTCAAGCAGCTGGCCCGCGCCGACTGGAAGTTGACCAAGAGGGGCTTCGGGCCGTGGGCGAGGATCTACCGCCCCGCCACCGGTTCGGAGCGGGCCTGCGTGCAGCTGTGCATCCCCTCCTGGGGCGCGCTCGACTCCCGGCACTGGGGATACGCCGCACAGCTCCCGCCGGCGGAACTCGCCCGGGTCCTGGGCGTGTACGCGTCCCGGGTGATGACGCCGCGCGGCTCCACGGCCGTGACGGGCCTGGAGTTGATGACCGCGCTGCACCCGCCGACCCGCGCCTCCGAACCCGACGCGACGGGTAAGCGGCACTCCGAGCACAATCCGGGCTCGCTGGGCAAGGACCCGGTGGACTGCGCCCCGTGCGAGGCCCCCGACGGGCACCCGCTCCTGGCGGACCTGCCGCGCTTCCACGTGCGCGGACCTGCGGAGAAGCTGTTCGAGGAGGCGTACGATTGGGCGCGGCCGATGACGGACGCCGAATGCACCCTGCGGCACCTGGTCGGCATCGACGTGAACATGGCCTTCGCCGCCGGAGCGAACGGGCTGGTCGTCGGCCTCGGTGCGCCCACGCACGTCAAGGCGCCGGTGTTCGACCCGAAGCTGCCCGGGTCGTGGCTGGTCGACCTGTCCCACGTCGACCTGTCCCGGGTGAAGGCCGGCAAGGAGTGGGTGGAGCTGGACGCGAGTCTGCTGCCCAGCCCGTTCACGCCGACGGGCGAGCGGCCCGAGGGCCCGGCCTGGTACGCCACCCCGACGGTCGCCTACGCGGTGGAACTGGGCTACGACGTCGCGCCGATCGAGGCGTACGTCCGGTACGAGAACGGCCGCTACCTGGACGGCTGGTACCAGCGGCTGCGCGACGCCTACCTCGCCACGATGGCCGACCTCGGCGTGCACGCCGACATGGAACCGGCCGAGTTCCTGGCGGCGATGGACGGCTACCAGGACCGCGACCCGGACCTGGCGATCGTCGCCTCGGCGATCAAGGCGACGGTCAAGGGCGGCCTGGGCAAGCTGCGCGAGCGCCCGCGCGGGGAGGGCTGGCGGCCCGGCCAGCCGTGGCGGGCGCTGTCCCGCCCGACGTGGCGGCCGGACATCCGCGCGGCGGTCATCTCCCGCACCCGGGTCAACCTGCACCGCAAGATCGTCAAGCACGCGGCGTTCACCGGTCAGTACCCGGTGGCGATCCTGTCCGACTGCATCGTCTACGCGGCGGGCGGCACCTCGCCGCTGGACTTCCTGCCCTACCGGGACGGCAAGCCGCTGCCGGGTGGCTTCAAGCTCGGCGTCAATCCCGGCCTGGTCAAGCACGAAGGCACCCAGACCGTCCTGTGGGGCGAAGAGGTCCGCGAGCGGTTCGACGCCCCCGAGCTCAACCTCGCCCGCTACATCAAGGACGGCACCGTCACCGACGTCGACAACGGAAAGTAGGAGAGGGCGACGATGAGCCTGTTCGGCGACGGCCTGGACACCGCGGTGCAGAAGGCGTTCACCCGCCCGGCGCCCAAGAGCGCGCCCGCGCAGATGCGGTACCTCGTCAAGCAGCTCAAGGGCACCAAGCCGGTCGCCCAGATGCTGCGCATCTCCCAGCGCACCGTCGAGCGGTACGTGAAGGACCAGATCAAAAAGCCCCGCCCGGACCTCGCCGCGCGCCTGGAGCGCGAGGTGAAGGCCCGGTGGCAGCCGCAGGTCCGGGCCAGGGCCCGCCGGAGGGCGGCCACGACCGGCGGCATCGTCGTCGACACCCAAGCCCGCCTCGGCTACACCGCGCCGATCGGTTCGACGGACCAGGACCGCGTCCGGCACCTCACCGTCGCCCTGCCGCCCCGCTACGCCGCCCGCCTCTTCGAGGCCCGGGAGCGGGGCGCCACCGAGCAGCAGCTGCGGGAGATCACCGCCGAAGGACTCAAGGAGGTGTACTTCCAGGACAACGGCCGCCGCGCCGGCCAGCTGGAGGAGGTGCGGTTCACGGACATCGAGCACCTGGAGTTCGAACTCTGACCCCGGCCGGGCCCGAGCGCCGCTCGGACGGGCGAGGGCGGCCGGGCCGCCGAGGGTGACTTCGGCTGTGTGGCCGGCGCGGCCGGCGTGGTCCCTTCCGGGGCCGCGCGGGGTTCACGGGCGGGGGTGCCGGGGCCGGTCGCGCCAGGCGTGGGCGTCCGGGGCGGGCAGGTGCGGGCCGGTCATCCAGCGGACGGTCTGGATCCGTCCGTCGAGGATGTCGAGCGCGAGGGCGCCGAGGACCGTGCCGTGGCGGTCGCGGAAGACCGCGCCGGGGCGGTGGCCGACCTGCCGCGGCTCCAGGGTGACGCCGACGTGGACCAGTGCCGGGACGATCGTGGTGAAGAACCGGGCGGCGTGTTCCGCGCCGACGATGCGCCGCGGCCAGTGGGGGACGGTGCCGCCGCCGTCGCCCGCCCTGGACGCGGCGGCGGCCATCCGGTGACACGCCGATTCCGAGCAGCCCACGGCGGAGGCGATCTGGGCGGGGCCGCAGCCGAAGACCTCCCGCAGCACGAACACCGCCCGCTCCAGCGGGTTCAGCCGCTCCAGCAGCGTCAGGACCGCCGTCGGCGGCACCTCGGTCTGCTCCACCGGCCGCCGGCGGTCCTGGTGGGCGTCGCCCGGCCCGGGGAACCACGGCCCGAAGGGCTTCTCCCGGCGTGCCCGGCGCAGGATGTCCAGGCAGATGTCGGTCAGCGCGACCGTGAGGAACTCCCGGCCCGAGGCGGGCTGTTCGGGGCTGGCCTCATAGTGCAGCCAGGCCTGGTGCACCGCCTCCTCGGCCTGGCTCGCGCTGCTCAGCATCCGGTGGGCGATCGACAGCAGCAGGGGGCGAGCTTCCTCGAATTCCTCCATCCGGCTCATCCGGGCCCCTCCTTGGATCCGGGCGGGCGTCGGGGCGCCGGCACCCTCGCGCATCTCCCGGTCGGCGGTGGGGCCGGCCACCGGGGGCTGGGGCTGCGGGGACGTACGTATGCCGTCCCGCCCGCCCGTCGGGGGAGGGGGGCGGGCGGGACGGCTCGCAGTCCCACCTTAGGAGCGGCGCGGGGTCGTGTCCCGCGCGTTCCAGCGGAGTTCGAGCCCGGCCGACGCGGAGGCCGAGGGTCCGGCGGCGGCACCGGCCCCGCTGACCGGGGTCCCGGGCCGTCGGGCGCTGCGGCCTCAGCGGTCCCGGTCGGCCGCGTCCTCACCGCGGTCCCGGTCGGGCGTTGCGGCCTCGCTGCGGTCCCGGTCGGGCGTTGCGTCCTCACCGCGGTTCCGGTCGGGCGTTGTTGCCTCACTGCGGTCCTGGTCGGGCGTTGTGCGTCTGTGGCGGTCCTGGTCGGCGTACACCGCCAGGAAGGCGGCGAGTCCGCGCACCGCGCCGCCGGTCGGGCCGAGGGCGGTGACCGGGACGCAGTGGCCGAGTCCGGCCGACAGCGCGCTGTGCGCCCGCAGCGCGGCCGCCAGGCAGTCGCGCTGCGGGTGGGAATCGCGGTCCGGCCCGACGCCCGCCATGGAGCGGGCCTCGGCCCAGGCCCGGGAGGTGATCTCGACTGTCCGTGCGTGTGTCGTGGGGGTCGCCATGACGGCACTCCTCGGCTTGTCGGGGCGATCGGACGGGCGTGGGAGGGTCGCCGCCGCTGAGGGAGGGCGGGCTACCTCGGCTGCGGGACCATGAGCAGCCGCTGCGGGTGCAACGTGGTGTGCGGCGCCGCGCGGGCCCGGCTGCCGGGCGGGACGGTCAGCTCCCATTCCCGGGCCACCGCACCGAGCAGGATCTCCAGTTCCCGCCAGGCGAACACCTCCCCGATGCACCCCCGCGCCCCGGCGCCGAAGGGGATGTACGACGCGTCCTGGGCGTTCGGCCGGACGGACAGCCAGCGGTCCGGGTCGAACCGGTGCGGGTCCGGATAGCGGCCGGGGTCCCTGTGCAGCAGATAGGAACTGAAGATCACGTGCGTGCCCGCGGGGAACTCGTGCGCGCCCAGCGTGACCCCCGACAGGGTCTTGCGGCAGGTGATCCACACGGGCGGGTAGAGCCGCAGCACCTCCATCAGGAACCGCAGGGCATAACCGGGCGGGCCCTGCCCGTGACCGGACCGGCCGCCCGCGACCGCGCCCCCGTCGCCCGGCTGCGCCAGGTCCTTGAGGACCTTCTCCTCGACCAGAGGGTCCTGGGCGAGCACGTACAGGGCCCACGACATCACCGACGCCGTGGTGACGGTGGCCGCCGTCAGCATCATGACGGCCTCGTCGCAGACCTGTTCGGCGCTCAGGGCGGCGGCGCCGGTGCGCCCGGCGTCCGTCAGCAGCGCCGAGAGGTAACCCGTCGTCCCGTCCGGCGAGTTCAGCTGGCCGGCGACGCACGAGGCGAGCACCGAACGGAAGCCGGTGAACGCCCGCTCCAGCCGCTGGGACGGCCGCGGCGACCGGGCCGCCTTCCCGTACAGCGGCTTTCTGATCATTTCCCAGGACAGGGCCGCGAGGCGCTCTGCGAGCACCCTCGACGTCTCGCGCGGCAGAGCGCCGAACAGGGTGCTCAGCGCGATGCCGCCGGCCGCCCGGCACATCTCGGCCTGGATGTCGACCGGCTGCCCGGGGCGCCACGAGGCCGCCGTGTCCCGGGCGATCTCCTCCATGACCGGGGCGTGGCCGGCGACCGCGCCGGTCCGCAGATACGGATGCGCCAGTCGCCGGTAGTGCCGGTGCTGGGCGTCGTCCTGCGCGAGAAGGCCCGCCCTGCTGAGGATCCTGGCCTTCTGGAAGAGCTCGCTCTTGCCGTAGTGCTTGGCGTCCTTGACCAGGACGCGGCGGACCAGGGCCGGGTCCGTGACGAACTCGGCGGGCACGCCGTCCACCGTCACGGTGCGGACCGGGTGGCCGCGCAGGAGACGTTCCATCCGGCTGAACCGGAACGCCACGGGCCCGCTCGCGTCACGCCGCGTCGGCGACATGGTCGATCGACGGCATGAGGTCCAGCCGGCTGCGCGCCTGGAACCGGTAGTACGACTGGAGCTTGTAGTACTCCTCGCCCGACGACGTCATGGCCGCGTAGACCATCTTGGGATCGTCGCCGCCGTACGCGACGTTCCTGACGAAGTGCTCGATCTTCGGGCCGAGCCGGGCGGGCAGCGCCAGCGGATCCCGGGTCTTCACGCTGAAGGCGATGCGTTCGATCCCCGGGGAGTTCCAGCTCAGGGTGACGTAGAAGCCGAAGGACTTCTCGCAGAACCTGAGCATCTGCTCGCTCGGCTCGGGCATGCCCGTGGCGCGGTGCATCGCCAGGACCTCGGACGGCCGGCGCAGGTGGTCGGGGAATCCGGTGAAGTAGAGGTTGACGGTGTCGTTGCGGTAGTCGATCGCGACGACGTCCACCTTGTCGGCCAGGCCGCGGTCGGCGAAGAAGGCGAAGTTCCCGGCCAGGCTCGGCGGCATCGAGGGCAGGTCGCGCAGTGCGGCGAGGCTCTGGCCGTGGCCGCCGGGGAAGTACACCCAGATCTTCCTGAAGCCGCCGACGATCCCGAAGTCGATGCCGTAGCTGTCGATGGGGCAGTGCCCCTGGATGTCGGAGAGCAGGGTCTCCGCGGGCCGGCCGGTCTCCGTGATGAGGCCGTGGGCGCGGGCCCGGACATAGGGGTCGACGTGGAGCGGGACGGTGAAGCGGCAGTCGAACTCCCCTTCGTGGCGGACGTTGGTCGCCACCCGGAAGGCGATGATGGCCTGCGGGATGACGTCCTCGAACGCCTCGAGCACGGGCCGCGCCTTCTCGGGTGAGCAGGCCACGTCGATCAGTCCCGCCGATTCCTCGACACCGGCGAAGAGGTCCGCCAGCGTGGTTCCCGACATGGTTCCTCCAGCTGTCGCACTCGGGCGGGTCACTTGTTCCGGTAGGCCACGCGCAGGGCCATGTTCTTCAGTTCGGCGCGCCACTTGGGCGCGACGGGCGCGTCGGCGATGGCAGCGCAGCCCTTGTCGACGAGGCCGGCGATGTGCTGTTCGACCTCCTCGGGGACGCCGGTGTCCAGCAGGCGGCGGCGTATCTCGTCGGGGGTGTGTCCCGGCTCGGTGATGAGGTCGCGGATGCGGGAGTCGCGCTGCATCGCCCAGCCCAGCAGCAGGGTCATCTTGTGCTGGCTGAAGTCGAGGCCGGCCGTCTTGCCGGTCTGGGCGGAGTCGCCGAACGCGTCCAGCAGGTCGTCGCGGAGCTGGAAGGCCTCGCCGACCGCCTCGCCGTACTCCGCCAGGGCGGGGGCGAGGTCGGCGCGGCCCGCCGCGCTCGCGCCGACGACCAGGGGACGGTGGATCGTGTAGCGACCGGACTTGATCAGGGCGATCAGGCGGGAGAGGTCGGGGTCGACGTTGAACTCGGCGGCCGCGGCGACGTCCATGTACTGGCCGATCATCACCTCGGAGCGCAGCCGGTGCCACTCGGCGAACCCGCCGGAGGGGGCGCGGGACATCAGCTCGTCGGAGTACACCAGCGCGAGGTCGCCGACGAGGAGGGCGACGCCCTCGCCGAACCGGCGGGACTCCCCCTGCCAGCCGCGTGTGCGGTGCAGCGTGGAGTGCAGGAGGTGGACGGCGGGCTTGCCGCGCCGGGTGCGGGAGTCGTCCAGGACGTCGTCGTGAACGAGGGCGGAGATGTGCAGCAGCTCCAGGGCCGCGGCCGCGTCGACGATGCCGGGGGTGTCGGGGTCGCCGCCCGCGGCCAGGTAGCCGGTGAGGCAGAAGGCGGGGCGCAGGAGCTTGCCGCCGGCGGCGACGAGGTCGGACAGCGCGTCGATGGCGACGACCGCGTGTGCGTGCACCTCGGCGTAGTGGGCGCGTTCGGCCGCGAGGAAGGAGGTCAGCCGGTGCTCGACGCGCTGGAGCAGCTCCTCGACGGTGCGCCGCGCGGAGGCGGCCGACTCCTGGTCGGTGGTGGCCCGGCGGGTCACTGCAGTGGTCACGACACATCTCCTTGAACGGGGTTTGTGCGCTGGTGCGGAACGCTGAGGGGGTGGCTGCGTCAGCGTGCGCGGTGCGAATGCAGCGAAGGTGGAGTGTGGTTGGAGCGCAAGCCGAGTGGTGCCGTTCCTCTTCGGCGGCTCACCGGTGGTTGTCACCGGTTCCGGCGGCGGCACACGAGGCTCAAGCGGCGGCCAAGTCATCGCCAAGTGGGGTGCGCGAGGGTGGTGTCGCATGCCGATATGCAGGCTGACCCATGGAGGAGCTCATGCCAGAACCCGCTGGATTGGACGAGGTGTATTCGGCGGTCGAGGAAACGGCCCGGCTGCTGGACGTGCCTTGTTCGCCCGACCAGGTCTCGCCGGTTCTGAAGGCATTCGGAGACGAACTCCCCGACTCGCACATTGTTTTCAGCATGGCGGCCGGCGAACGTCATCGCGGGGAGCTCGACTTCGACTTCTCGCTGTCTCCTCGGGGCGCGGATCCGTATGCCACCGCGCTGAAGCACGGTCTCGTCGAGGACACCGACCACCCGGTCGGCTCACTGCTGGCGGAGGTGCAGGCGCGCTGTGCCATCGCCAGTTACGGTGTCGAGTACGGCATCGTCGGCGGCTTCAAGAAGTCGTACGCGTTCTTCCCGCTGGACGACTTCCCGCCGCTGGCGAAGTTCGCCGGCATTCCGTCCATGCCGCCCTGCCTTGCCGAGCATGTGGACACGCTGACGAGCCTCGGCCTGGACGACAAGGTGTCCGCCATCGGGGTCAGTTACCGGAAGCACACGCTGAACGTGTACCTCGCGGCGGCGGAGGTGGAGACGCAGAACAAGCTCGCGCTGCTGCGCGCGTTCGGGTTCCCGGAGCCGGACGCGCGGGTCGCGGAGTTCATCGAGCGGTCGTTCTCCCTGTACCCCACCTTCAACTGGGACTCCTCGGCGGCCGAGCGCATCTGCTTCTCCGTGAAGACCCAGAACCCGGGCGAGCTTCCCGCTCCGCACGACCCGGAGATCGAGAGGTTCGCTCGTGACGTGCCCCACGTGTACTCGGGAGGCCGTGATTTCGTCTCCGCCGTCGCGCTGACACCGTCCGGTGAGGCGTATTACAAGCTCGCCGCCTACTACCAGAAGGCGCGGGAGTCGTCGAACGCCGCTTTCGCGGCCGAGCGCGACGACGACGCGTCGTAAGCCGGTCGCCGGAATCCACCGGATTCCGGCCGCAGCACCAGTGGACGCGCCAGGCCCGCGTCAAGCGCCCGTCAAGTCCGGTGCGAGCGGGAGCGGCGACCATACCGCGAAGCCAAGGTTTCCCCCTGGAGGACCATTTCATGTCTACAGCAGTTGAAGTCGAAGAAGCGTCGGCCATCATCACCGCGTACGGAGAGGCGTTCGCGAAGGCCGGTGCGGCGGCTTACCACGGGCCGCGCGAGAAGCTCGCCGAGAACATCGTCCGGCTCACCCTGGAGTTCTTCGAGGACTCCGAGTGGCAGCCCAAGCTCCGCCAGGCCCTGCGTACCGCGACCGCCAGCAAGGAGGGCGCGGAGCCGATGCGGAACCTGTTCTCCGCCCAGGTCTTCGCGCAGGCGGGCGTGGCGCTCAACGAGGACCCGCTGAGCATCGACGAGCTCGCGGGCAAGCTCAGCATCAAGCCGATCCACATCAACGCGTCGGCCGCGCAGCTGTGGGGCGTCTTCCTGATGCGTTACGTCCTGGGCGTGGAGCCGATCGCGTCGGCGTCGGTGGACGAGGTCGTCGCGCTCCTCACCCCCACGGTAGAGCGCTACATCGTCGGCTAGCACCCATACGGCCAGCGGAACAACCAGCGGAAGGAACCGTCCAGCCCCGGATCCCTGGGAGGACCACCAACGTCATGAGTACTCTCAAAGAATCACCAGACCAGTCCGGCGGCCACACCGCCGGTGACCCCCGGCGCTGGAAGGCGCTGGCCGTCCTCACCGCGGTGCAGTTCATGCTGATGCTGGACGTCACCGTGGTGAACATCGCGCTCCCCAACATCAAGGAGGACCTCGACTTCTCCACCGAGGGTCTCGCCTGGGTGGTCAACGGCTATCTGCTGATGGCCGCCGGCTTCCTGCTGCTGGGCGGGCGTATCGCCGACCTGCTCGGCCGCCGCCGGATCTTCGTGGGAGGCGTGCTGGTCTTCGGCGTCTCCTCCATCATGTGCGGTGCCGCGAACACCGCCGGCGTGCTGGTGGCCGGCCGGTTCCTCCAGGGGTTCGGTGAGGCGCTCGCGGGCCCGGCAGCGCTCGGTCTCATCGCCGTGCTGTTCACCGACGGCAAGGAGCGGGCGAAGGCCCTGGGCATCTGGGGCGGTATGGCGGCCCTCGGTGGCGCCATCGGCTCGGTCGTCGGCGGTCTGGTGACCGACTTCATCGACTGGCGCTGGACCTTCTACATCAACATCCCCGTCGTGCTGCTCGCGCTGGTTCTGATTCCGCGCCTGATGCCGGAGAGCCGGATGGTCCGCCGCGCGGGCCAGCGCCTGGACGTGGTCGGGGCCGTCGGGGTCACCGCCGGACTGGTGGCGATCGTGTACGGCCTGCTGGAGGCCGCCGAGGAGCCGTGGGGCTCCTCGCAGGTGCTGGTGCCGCTGCTGGGCGGTCTCGCCGTGCTGGTCTCCACGCTCGTGTGGGAGGCTCGGGTGCCCGACCCGATGATCCCGCTCCGGTTCTTCACGAACCGCACGCGCGTGACGAGCAACGTCGTGAGCATGATGTCGTTCGCGTCGTTCTACACCTACGCCTTCGTGGCGACGCTGTTCCTGCAGCACGTGCTGGGCTACTCGCCGATGGAGACGGGGCTGGCGTACATCCCGCTCACCATCGCCACGGGCATCGGCATGGGCCTGTCCACCGGGCTGATGCCCCGCCTCGGCGTCAAGCCGCTCGTGGTGATCGCCTTCTTCGGCAGCGCCCTGGGGCAGTTCATCGCCGCCAGCGGCTTCGACCCGGACGCCAGTTACCTCGGCGGGGTCATGCCCGGTCTCGTGGTGTTCGCCTTCTTCAACGGCATGGGCTTCCCCGTCCTGATCAACGGCGGTCTGCACGAGGTCACCGGGCAGGACTCCGGTCTGGCCTCCGGTGTGCAGACCTCGATGCAGCAGATCGGTGCGGCGCTCGGTCTGGCGACGCTGGTGCCCATCGCCCTGCGCTACGTCAACGACCACGCGGCGGACGGCAACCTGCCGGCGGTCGCGTCCGACGGGTACGCGCTGGCGCTGCGTGTCGCGGCCGGCGTTCTCGCCGCCGCCGGCCTGATCGCCCTGTTCCTGCTCGGGAAGGTGAGCGCCAAGCCGCGGGACGCGCACGCGGAGGCCGCCGAGGTGCTGGCGGACGCCCCCGCTCCCGGGGCCCCCGCAGCCACCGGGCCCACCGGGGCCACCGGTGCCCCCGAGGCCGCCAACGCCTGACCGGCGCTCGACCGCACGGCACGTCGACGCACCACCCCCGGCCGGGGGTGGTGCGTCGCACTGTCCGCCGCGCTCCGGGACGTGCCGCGACGGCAAGCAAGACAAGGAAGTCGAGGAAGTCAAGGAAAAGGGAATGGGAACGGGAACGGGGAGACCGGCGGGAGCCTCGGGCCGTCGTGGCCGGCGCCGGGATCACGGCGCTGCGCGGTGAGTGCGTCGATGCGGTGATGAGATGCGGGGCGTTGCGCCGCGTACGGCTACAGTTCCGCCGGCAGGGGTGAGCGGAGGAAGTCGCCCTGCGGCAGCGCCCCGTGAGGCGGCGAGTGCCGGTGGGCGTGCCCGTGCGGTCCGCGCTGATCCGGCAGCGTCGCGGGGTGGGCCGGCCTCGTGGCCTGCCAGGGGTGCGGTCGCCAGTCCAGGGACGGCGCGTGGTTGAGTATCTGCTCCTCCAGCAGTCGCAGCGCCGGCCGCGGATCGATCCCCAGTTCGTCTGCCAGCCGCCGCCGATGGGTACGCAGCACCGCCAGCGCGTCGACCTGCCGGCCGGCCCGGTAGAGGGCCAGGCTCAGCAGTTCGCAGCCGTACTCCCGCAAGGGGTGGTCCTGGACGAATGCCTCCAGTTCGGCCACCGCGATCCCGTGGGCGCCGGCCGCGAGCAGGGCCGCGCAGCGTCCCTCGACCACCGACAGCCGCAGCTCCTCCAGCCGTGCCACGTCGGGCCGCGCATGGGGGGTGTCCGACACCTCGGCGTAGGCCGGCCCGCGCCACAGCGCCAGCGCCCCCTCGAACGCGTGCACCGCACTGTGCGGATCACCCCGGTCCAGCGCATGCCAGCCGGCGACGGCCCATTCGCTGAACCGGTGGACGTCGACCTCCACGGCCCGGCTGTCGAGCAGATAACCGCGCCCGTAGGTGCGCAGCACCGTCGGCTGCGTGCGGGGCGCGCGGCCGGGCTCCAGCACCCGCCGCAGATTGGCGACGTACGCGTGCAGCGAGGAAAGGGCCGCGGGCGGCGGGTGCCCGGTCCACAGCTCCTCGACGAGCACGTCGAAGGCCACCGGCCGGCCGACCTTGCTGACCAGCAGCGCCAGCAGGGCGCGCTGCTTGGGCGCCCCCAGGTCGACGAGGCGGCCGCCGACGACGGCCTCGATCGGGCCCAGGGCGCGGAACGTGACCGTGGGGCGCGGTGCGGGCAGCTGCGGCGACCGCTCCGTGGCCCACCAGGTGTCCTCCGCCCGCCCGGGTGCCGCGGTCGTGTGATGGCGGCCGGCGTTCGTGACGGCCTTGGTGACGCCGTTGACCACGGTCGCCCGGCCTGCCACCGTGAATTCGGGATCGGGTGCGAGGTTTCCGATCACGTATGTCCGCAGCGCCTTGTTGGTGCGGCGGAGTTCCTGGACCTCGCGTTCCAGCTCCGCGATGCGCCACGCCTCCGGAGTGCCGGGGCTCGCGATACCGGCAGCCACCCTCTCGTCCGCCATCCGTGCACTCTCCCTTTCCACGGGTGCGATTCACCTGTCGTGGATTGCGGGCAGGCATTGCTCAGCCATTGTGCGCGGCTTCGGGCGGCGGGGTTCCGTGTGACGAGCCGGCACCGAGCGAGCCTCCAGTGGGCTTCAAGGCGGGTGGCCGATGATGGAGCGCGGAAAGCAGCGGCAGCGGCCGCCCGACGGCATCGTTTCGCGCAGTGGCCCCTCGTGCGGCCGGTCAGCGCGTCGTCGTCCCACCGGTCCGCCCGTCCCGAAGCGGCCGGCGGCGTCGACCGGCGGACGGTAGCCCTCAGTGTCCGGCTCGACGCCCCTGCGGTCACCCGGCCGCCGCACCCGCGGGTCCGCGGGGGCGGCACGGCCTGCTGCGCGCCCGGTGACGTCCGGGGGCGCGCCGAGACGGTGGGCGCCTGCCCCGTCCTGGGCGACAAGACCTCTTCATCCAGCGCGAACGACGGCTGTTCGGTTCGCGTCCGCCTCGGCACCGGCCTTCTCTCCGGGCCGGGCAGCCGTCGGGCCGGGGCCGTCGCGCAGCGCGCCGACGGCCCCGGCTCGAGGACGGACAGCAGGGTCACCCCTTCACGCCTGCTCCTGGTACTGGTCCTGGGACTGCTCCTGAAGCCGCCGGGCCAGTGCCAGGCGCTGCACCTTCAGCGTGGCGGTCCTGGGCAGTTCGGCCTGCGGGATCTGCACGGGGTCGGCGAGCTGGGGGAACGCGGCGACGGCCGCCCGCCAGCGGTCCAGGTCCAGGGGCTTGTCCTCGACGGTGCAGATCACCGGGACCGGCTCGGAGCCGGGGCCCTGCACCACGACCAGCTCGGTCAGCTCGGGCAGCCGGCTCAGCACGACGTCCTCGATCTCCAGGGAGCTCTTCACCCCGGGGATCATGTCGACCTCCCGGTCGAGCATGTGCAGGCAGCCGAACCTGGTGCGGTAACCGACGTCCCCGGTGCGCCACCACTCGCCGTTGCGGTTGGCGTCGTAGCGGTCCTGTTCGCCGAAGTAGGCCTTCGCGATGCCGTCCCAGGCGACCTCGATGTAGCCGGGGTTCGTCTCGGAGGGGGGGTTGCCGTCCCGGCTGACCACGCGGATCTTCGCGGCGCCCTTCGGCATGGCCCAGCCGACGCAGCGGCCGTTCGCCTTGTGGGCGGAGTGCCGGAAGTAGGCGCGGCCGACGGCCGGGCCGACCTCGCTCTGCCCGTAGATCTGGAAGAACAGGGCGCCCCGCCGGTCGGAGGCCTTGAGCAGCCTGCTCATCGTGCCGGGGTGGATGGCGTCGAAGGTGCTGCTGAAGACCTTCACCGACCCGAACGGCGCCCGCGGGTCGTCGGCGAGCTCCTCCCACTCCATCAGCGAATTGGGCAGTGCCTCGACGAAGGCCGGCCGGTGCTTGATGAACTGCTCGGCGACCTCGGCGGGGCCGGTCTCCCGCATCAGCAGGACCGGGTACTCCTTCAGCAGGGCCAGGGACATCGCCGCGACCATCCGCGAGTGCACGAAGGGCACGTTGATGGCGACGGTCTCCTTCTTGCGCATCAGCGACAGCAGCCGCCACTGCGGTACGAGGCGGATGCCCTGGGTGCGCGGCGTGTGCACGACGAGCTTGGGGATGCCGGTGGTGCCGGAGGTGTGGGTGATGACGGCGGCCTCGTCGATGGGCCGGACGACCGGCTTGACGCGCGGCGCGCCGGCGAGTTCGGCGAGCGCGATGGCGCCCGGCCTCTCGTCGGCCGAGGTGATGACCCGGCGGGTGAGGTCCGCCAGCGGCACGTCGGCGAGGACGTCGAGCTTGGCGCCGTCGGTGAGCAGGGTCGGCCGGTCGACCCGCTGCAGCAGGACGCCCACCGTCTTGGCGTCCAGGGCGGGCGAGAGGTTCACGACGATCGCGCCGATGCGGGAGACCGCCGCGGCGAGCATCCAGTGGTCGGCGTTGGCCGTCTTGTAGATGACGACGCGTTCGTCGGGCCGGACACCGGCCGCCCACAGACGGGCCGCCAGGTCGTCGACGTGGTCGGCGTACTGGGCCACCGTCAGACGCCGTCCCGCCTCGGGCAGGACGCCGAGGTCGTGGTCGAGGCTGATCGGGGTGGAGGGGTTGACGGCGGCCGCCATCTCCGGCAGCAGGCCGATGTGAAGACCGCGCTTTTGTATGGAGCGGTAAGCCACGGAGCCCTTCATCTGGGCTTTCTCCTTTGCGTGGGCTGTGGGCGGTGGACGTTCGGGCGGTCGACGGCTCGGTGCGGGTGTGCGGGTGAGGCCCTGAGGTCCTGACGCGAAGTCAGCGGCTGCCGGCGTCGGCGGCTCCGCGTCAGCGGAGGGGGTCCGAGACGGCCCCGGACCACGACGGCGGCGACGGCGAGCGGATCACGTTCATCCGGTCGCCGTGCTCGGCATCGCGCCGGTGCCGCCGGCCGCGACCGTCCGGGTGCTCGACGGTCAACGGCAGGGACGGCGGATCCCCGGTCGTGGCGACGGCGATCCGCGGCCCGGCCTTTCGTCAGGAGCGAGGTGGGCGCCTCGGCCGTGACGGCCGGGGCGCCGCCCCGAAGTGCGGGTTCACCGGCCGGTGCCGGTGGCCGCGATGCCGGTCGTTCGCCTCCTGGGCCCCGGCGTCGCCTCCTGCTAGCGGGCGATGACCACCGTCGCGGGCGGCGCGGCGTGGAACGAGATGTCCTCGAAGCCCGCCTTGACCAGCCAGTCGTGGTAGTCGGAGCGCCGCCAGGTGCCGCCCTCCTTGCTCTTGAGCAGCATCTCCAGGGCGAACAGCAGGGGGAACGCGGGGCCGCTGCGGTCGTCGTCGACGACGTAGTCGGCGATCACCAGGGCGCCGCCGGGCTTGAGGGCCTCGCGGAACCGGGTGAAGACCTCGATGTTGCTCTCGGGGCTCTCCTGGTGGGCGATGTGGGAGTAGACGGCGATGTCGTACGCGGCGGTGCCGAAGTCGGTGGTGTGGAAGTCGCCGTTCACGGTGGTGAAACGGTCTGCCACGCCGTGCTCGGCGACCAGCCGGAGGGCGATCTTGTTGATCGGCTCCCAGTCGAGCTGGACCGCGCGGGCGGCCGGGTTGGCCTTCAGCCAGATCGACGAGTAGATGCCGGAGCCGCCGCCCACGTCGAGGATCGAGATCTCGCCCGCGTCGGCGATGCCGAGCGCCTCGACGCCGACGTGCGCGGCCGGGACCGACACCGCGGCGATGGCCGGGACGATGCCCTCCCAGTGCGGGTTGTCGGCCACCTCGGTCTCGCCGCCCGCCAGCGGCCCGCCGACCCGGACGACCTCGGGCAGGTCGGTCACGCTGTGGAGGTGCTGCAGCTTCAGCTTGGCGAAGCCGGCCAGGGAGGCGGGCTTGCCGTCGACCAGGAAGGCGGACGCCTCGGGCGTGTTGCGGTACCGCCCGTCCTGGAGCACCGCCAGTCCCACGCTGACCAGGCCGTCCAGCAGGCTCTGCGCGCCCCGCTCGGAGATCTCGGCCCGGGCGGCGACCTCCGCTGCCGTGCCCGCGCCGTTCTCCAGGTGGGTGAAGACGGAGTGGGTGGCCGCGGCGCCGATGATGCCGGTGTTCCAGTAGCCGTTGATCAGCCTCATCACACCGTCCGGTGCAGGCTGGTTGTTCGTCATGCCGCTCCCTTCAGGGTCCGGGTGGGCTTCGCGTGGGTGCGCAGCGCGCTGCGCAGGACCTCGGAGACCCGCTCGACCTGGCTCATGGTCAGCTCGGCGTGCATGGGTATGCCGAGGTTGCGCTGGAAGAGGTCCGCCGACACCGGGCACACCTGCTTGGAGTCGAAGGCGGGCTGCACGTGGCTGGCCCAGGTGCCGTGCAGGGTGCCGATGCCCTGGGCGCGCAGCTCGGTGGCGACGGCTCCGCGGTCGACGCTCGGGTCGAGGGTCACCAGGTAGGACTGCCAGGCGTGGGTGCGGTCCGCCGGCACGTGCGGCACCGTCAGCAGCTCCTCGTCGGCGAAGAGCTCGGCGTAGCGGGCGGCGACGGCGGTGCGGCGCTCCAGGAGCTCCTCGATGCGGCCGAGCTGTACCCGCAGGATCGCCGCGGCGATGTCGGACAGCTTGAAGTTGTAGCCGATCTCGGTGAACTCGGGGATGGGCAGGCCGATGACCTGGCCCATGTCGTAGATGCTGCCGATGCCGAACGACGACAGCTGGCGTGCCTTGGCGCCGATGGCCGGGTCGGTGGCGATGAGGGCGCCGCCCTCGCCGCTGGTGGCGCCCTTGCGTCCGTGGAAGGACAGGCAGGCCACCTCGGCCAGGGCGCCCGCCTCGCGTCCCTGGTAGGTGGCGCCGACCGCGCAGGCGGCGTCCTCGATGAGGAACAGCCCGTGCCGGTCGGCGATGGCCTGCAGTTCCGTGTAGTCGGCGGGCAGGCCGACGGTGTCGACGGCGATGATGCCGACGGTGCGGGGGGTGACGAGGTCCGCCACCGATTGCGGGTCCACGGTGCCGGTGTCGGCGCGTACGTCGGCGAAGACGGGCGTGCCGCCGACGTAGCGCACCGCGTGGGCGGGGGCGGGGAAGGTGTAGTCGGCGACGATGACCTCGTCGCCCGGCTGTACGCCGAACGCGAGCATCGCCAGGTGCAGGGCGGCGCCGCAGTTGCTCACCGCGACCGCGTCGCCGGCCCCGTAACGTTCCTTCAGCTCGGCTTCGAGGGCCTTGCCCTTCGGTCCCTGGCCGGCCGGCCAGCCCGAGGCGAAGACCTCGGCGACGGCGGCCAGTTCCTGTTCCCCGAGGCTCGCGAAAACCAGGGGTATCTTGTCGGTGTCGCTCATCTCTTCACGCTCCGCGCGATTCGGAGGAGTGGGGATCGAGAAGGGCAGGCGGTTCATAGCGCTGCGGGGTGATCTGGGTGACGTCGTAGCGCTTGCGCATCTCGTCGATGGCGTCGGGATTGATCCCGCCGGCCGCCCAGATCTCCGCGATCTCCTCGAAGTACAGCTCGTGGACAGGTGACGGATAGCACTGGAAGAGCATCCGTGCCGGTTTGCCGGAGGCGTTCCTGAAGGCGTGCGGAGTTCCGGGGGGTACGAACATGCAGGCACCCTCGGTGGCACGGACGGCCTTGTCCCCGTCGGGGGACTCCCATTCGTGCCAGTCCTGTCCGGTGCGCCGGGTCGGCTCGAAAGCCAGGAGTTCCAGCTCCCCTTCCAGGACGTAGAAGAACTCCTGCGCGTCGCTGTGGACGTGGGCCCCGACATCGAACCCGGGTGGAACGACCACCTCGAAGATCGACACGGAGGAGCCGTGCTCCTTTGTGGCCTTGAAGGTCACTTCCTGCGCCTTGGTGATCAGCTTTCGCCCCTGACCGGGCGGGAGGATGAGGCCAGTCATGTGGTCAGCTTCCTTTGTCCGCGCAGAATTTCACTCGAGTGAGGGTGCCGGTGTGTTCCGCCGGACTCAGTCCAGCTCTCGGGGGCCGTCGGAGCTCCAGCGGCCCAGCGCCATCTCGGCGGTGATGCCGGGGCCGAAGCCCGCGATCAGACCGGTGGCGTCCTGGACGGGCGTGTCCTCCTCGAACAGCCTGCGGGCCGCGTCGAAAACGACGGCGCTGGCGATGTTGCCGTACTCGGTCAGCGTCGACCAGCTGTGGCGGAACACCTGGCGGTCGACCTCCAGGAACTTCGCGAGGTCGTCCAGGATGCGCGGACCGCCGGCGTGGACGATGTAGAAGTCGAGGTTGCCGGCGTCCCAGCTGTGGTCCTTGGCGAACTCGCGCAGCACCGGGGCGAGCGGCTCCATCGTGCCGGGCACCCGGCGGTCGAGCTGGAAGTGGAAGCCGGTGTCCTTGACCGCGTAGGAGATCCAGTCCTCGGTGTGCGGGATGAGGTAGGAGGCGTTGCGCTCCAGGTCGATGCCGACACCGCCGTTGCCGCGCACCACGGCGGCCGCGACCGCGTCGCCGAACAGCCCGTCGGACAGCAGCGAGCCGATGTCGTCGGCGTCGGGCTGGTAGCACAGCGAGCACAGCTCGCAGGAGACGATCAGGACGTTGCTGCCGGGGTGGGCCAGGCAGAAGTCGTGGGCACGGTTGACCGCCGCGCCGCCCGCCGCGCAGCCGAGCTGGGCGATGGGTATCTGGCGGGTGTCGGAGCGGAAGCCGAGCGTGTTGATCAGCCAGGCGGTCAGCGACGGCATCATGAAGCCGGTGCACGACACGTAGATGATGGCGTCGATGTCACGGGCCGCCAGGTCGGCGTTCTTCAGGGCCTGTTCGATGACCGGCGGGGTGAGCTTCTTGGACTCGGCCTCGTAGATGCGGTTGCGTTCCGTCAGGCCCGGGTGGTGGAGGGTCTTCTCGATGGGCTGGACGATGTGCCGCTTCAGCACTCCGGTGTTGCGGATCAGCCGGAGCGCCAGGGGGAGCTGCGGCTTCCCGGCGTGGGCTTCCTCGGCGAATGCGAGAGTCTCTTCGAGGGTGATGACGTGTTCCGGCGCGCTCACCGCGGGCTTGCATAGCCTGGGCATATCGGGGCTCTACTTTCTCTAGAGTCTGCCTTCTGTACGTGACGAATCTGCGCACAGCTTCCCGGAGAGAGCGCAGCACGCGGGAAAACACCGCGGCGCGCGGGGACCAGATGCGAGAGGAAACCTGTGCCTTACCCGGCACGGATGCGGTCTCACCAGTACAGAACCGGTGTACACATGCTCAATTCCCTGTCTCGGAAATGTTTTGGGCAGGGAAGGCGTGCAGGAATAGTGACACGGTGGAATGCCTCGCGCCAAGGCTGTCCGGACAGTTTTTCGAGCCGTCCGAGGGAGACTCGAGCTGCGCACTGACGAGTCTCGACTTCCGCGGACGACGGGCTCCGGCGGAGTATCGCCCGGCCCCGGGCGCCACCCGCGCGCTGCCGGTTCTGTAGCGGTCTGCTGCGAGCATCGGGCACAACCACGCAACCACTCCCCGCGGAGGGCGCATGTCTCAGCAAGCCGAGGAAGCCACCGCCGGAGGCGGGCGATTCCCAGGGGTGCGGTCCCCGACGAAGGACGACAGAGGGGACACGGCCGGCACGGACGCGTCGGGGCGCCGGACCGGGCTCCTGGTCACCGTGCTCCTCGGCGCCCTGGCCGCGGTGCCGCCGATGTCGATGGACATGTACCTCCCGGCCCTGCCGGAGGTCACCCGCACCCTGGACTCGACCGCCACGACCGTCCAGCTCACCCTCACCGCGTGCCTCACCGGCATGGCGCTGGGGCAGCTCGTGGTCGGCCCGATGAGCGACCGGTGGGGACGGCGCAGGCCGCTGCTGGCCGGGCTGCTCACCTACATCGTCGCCGCCCTGATGTGCGCCTTCGCCCAGAGCGCCGAGGTGCTGATCGGCTTCCGGCTGCTGCAGGGCCTGGCGGGGTCGGCCGGGATCGTCATCGCCCGTGCCGTGGTGCGCGACCTCTACGACGGCCTGGCCATGGCCCGGTTCTTCTCCACCCTGCTGCTGATCTCCAGCATCGCCCCGATCGTCGCGCCCATCATCGGCGGCCAGGTACTGCACGTCACCGACTGGCGGGGCATCTTCCTCATCCTCGCGATGATCGGCATGGCACTCACCCTGCTCGTGTGGCGCCGGCTGCCGGAGACGCTGCCGCCCGGGCGGCGGCAGAGCGGCGGGGTGCGCGCAGCCCTGTGGGTCATGCGCGGGCTCTTCGCCGACCGGATCTTCACCGGGTACGTGATGACCAACGGCTTCACGTACGGCGCGCTGTTCTCGTACATCGCCGCCTCGCCGTTCATCATCCAGGACATCTACGGGGCGTCCCCGCAGACCTTCTCGCTGCTTTTCGGTCTCAACTCGCTCGGTCTGATGATCGTCGGCCAGATCAACGGCAAGGTCCTGGTGGGCCGGGTCCGCCTGGTCAAGACCCTGGGGTGCGGACTGGCGGTGCTCGCCCTGGCCGGGGTGGTGCTCCTGCTGGTGACGGCGGGCGCCTTCGGCGACGTGGGCACGGTTCCGCTCGCGGCGGGCCTCTTCGTCATGATCTCCGCGCTCGGTCTGATCCTGCCCAACACCAACGCGCTCGCCCTGATGCGCACCCCGCACGCCGCGGGTTCGGCCTCCGCGCTGGTCGGCACGTCGTGCTTCGTCATGGGGGCGGTCGCCTCCTCGCTCGTGAGCATCGCGGGCAAGGAGACGGCGGTGCCGATGGCCGCGGTCCAGCTGGGAAGCGCGCTGGCCGCGATCGTCTCCTTCCTGACGCTGTGCCGGCCCTGGCGCAACCGGCCCGCGGAGCAGCCGCTGCGCCGCTGAGGGCCGCTCGCCCGGCACCTACGACGACCGTGCACCCGGCCCTGCGACGCGGGCCGGGTGCACGGTCGTCGGCGTGGCGGGAGGGCGGGCTGCCGGAGCGGGCCCGCGGCATCCGCCGCACGGAGCCGGGGACGGCCGCGGGCGCGCGCCCTGCCGGGCCGGGGAAGCGCCGGCGGGCCCCGCTGCCGGGTCAGGCCGCCTTGTTCTGCTCGGTCGGCGGCAGGATCAGGGTGGGTTCGAGGACGACGCGTGGGGCGGGCGCGGTGCTGGACGGGGCCAGCGGGGCGCGCAGGCCCCGCTGTTGACGCCAGCCGGCCTGGGCGGCGACCACGGCGGCATAGGGGATGACGACGCCGCCGGCCAGGGCGAGGACCGCGACGGCCGGCCAGCGGTCCCAGGTGAGGGCCATCAGGGCCACGCACGCGGTGCGGACCAGCATGGCGGTGATGTAGCGGCGCTGACGGCCGCGCAGGTCGTCCGACAGGCTGGTGCGCGCCCGGGTGATGGACTCCGCCCGGGACGCGTCCCGGTGCCGGGGAAAGGTGCTCATGGGGCCTCCGTCGACACTCCGGCGGATACGCCGGACAACCGGATGGGGGACGGGGCCCGGCCGGCTGGACGGGGCTCCCGCGCGGTGCGGACGTTCACCGGCTGCGCCGGGCCACCGGGGCCACGACGAGCGGCGGAAAACGACGGCGGCGCGGGTGACCGTCCCCTGATCACCCGCGCCGCCCCTGCTGCCCCGGCCCTCTGCTCTGCCGGGTCAGTTGCGTGCCTGGTCCGACTCCCGGTCCTCGGCGGGGCGCTGCGCGCCGATCGCCGCGTGCCCGTTCGGCGAACCATGACCGTTCAGTGAGCCGTGGCCGTTCGGCGAGTGGCCGCCGTGCTCCAGGGCCGCCTCCAGCTCCTGCCGCGTCGGCTTCGGGATCTGCCCGCCGTACAGCCAGCGGCTGAGCTTGTGGCGCAGCATCTCCTGGCGCAGCTGCGGGTTGGGCACACCGTTGTGCTCCGCCTGCGGCGCCGGCAGCGGCTGGTAGTCCCTTCGGGCCAGCAGGGTGTACCGGTGCCAGCGGTCGAGCGGCTCGTGCACCTCGACGAACTCGCCGTGCGGCAGCCTGCGGATCCGCCCGGTCTCACGGCCGTGCAGGAGCTTGTCGCGCTCCCGCCGCTGCAGGGCGAGACAGATCCGCTTGGTGATGACGTACGTCAGCGCCGGCACGACGAAGACGCCGATCCGCACCGCCCACGTGATCCCGTTCAGCGACAGGTGGAACCGCTCGGCCAGGACGTCGTTGGCGCCGCCGAAGAACAGCACCAGGTACAGGGAGACGAAGGAGATGCCGAACGCGGTCCGCGTCGGGTGGTCGCGCGGCCGGTCGAGGAGGTGGCGTTCCTGGGTGTCCCCGGTGACCCAGGCCTCCAGGAACGGCCACAGGGCGATCACCGCCATCATCACCGTGGGCAGGATGACGGCCGGGATCAGCACGCCCAGGTTGACGGTGTAGCCGCCGGGCAGGACGAACTCCCAGGCGGGCATGGCACGCAGGGCGCCCTCCAGGAAGCCCATGTACCAGTCCGGCTGGGACCCCTGGGAGATCTGGTCGGACCGGTAGGGACCGTACATCCACACCGGGTTGATCTGCGCGACGCCCGCGAGCAGCGCGAGCAGGCCGGTGACCAGGAAGAAGAAGCCGCCGGCCTTGGCCGTGTAGTGCGGCATCAGGGGCTGGCCGATGACGTTCTGCTCGGTGCGCGCGGGACCCCGGAACTGGGTGTGCTTGTGGTAGAAGACCAGGATCAGGTGGATGGTGACCAGGGCGAGGATGATGCCCGGCAACAGCAGGATGTGGAAGCTGTAGAACCGGCCGATCACGTCGTGGCCCGGGTACTCACCGCCGAACAGGAACATCGTCAGGTACGTGCCGACCAGCGGGATCGCCAGGGTCACGCCTTCGGCGATGCGCAGGCCGGTGCCCGAGAGCAGGTCGTCGGGGAGCGAGTACCCGACGAAGCCCTCCAGGGTGACCAGCACCAGCAGCGTGAAGCCGATCAGCCAGTTGGCCTCGCGCGGCTTGCGGAACGAGCCGGTCAGGAAGTGCCGCAGCATGTGCACGCACAGCGCGGCGATCATCACCAGGGCCGACCAGTGGTGCAGCTGCCGGATCAGCAGACCGCCGCGCACGTCGAAGGTGATCTCGATGGTGGACTCGTACGCCCGCGACATGTGGATGCCGTGCAGCGGGGCGTACGACCCCTCGTACACGGTCTCCGTCATGCTCGGGTCGAAGAACATGGTGAGCCAGAACCCGGTGAGCAGCAGCATGATGAAGCTGTAGAGCGCGATCTCACCGAACATGAACGACCAGTGGTCGGGAAAGACCTTGCGCACCAGGAACCGGAAGTTGTAGAGCCCGAGCCGCGAATCCGTCCAGTCGGCGAGGCGAACGCCCTTCGACACCTCGGTGCGCGCACTCGGTGGCGCAGTTTCGGTAGTGCTCATACCCGCGCACCCTCCCTTCGCCGCTCGATGGTCACAGGCACAACCGATTCGGCCGGAAACCGGTCGTCGGTCCCAGTGGCCTGCCGCGGCGCAAGCGGGCCGGTGCCTTGAAGCAGCTGGAACGCTATCGACGCACGACGTGGCCGGACAACCGCTCTCAAGCCCAAGCCCGGTGCCAACTCAAGCGTCTCTCGAGCGAGTTGCGAGTCACCAGAGTGCATGTCGCCCCTCTTGTTGCTCAACTGGACGCCGTCTGCGCGGCCGTTGCGGGCACCGTGCGGACACATGTCACCCAAGTACGTCTCCGCGGACGCCAGTTGATTTGCTTGTGTCATAGGGAAAGCGTATGACCGCGCTCCGTGCGGCCTGCGGCCGGGTACAGCCTGCCGTGCGCCCGGCCGTGGCGGTCACGGTTCCGTCCGGTCGAGGGCGGATGCCGCGGTCGGCCACTGCGCCGACGATCCGGTGGCGGGCCTCCAGCGGGCGGAGCCGGTGGACACGCCGATGGCGGGCGGGCCCGGCACGACGGCACGCCGCCGGCGCGCGTCCGGGCCGTGGGTGGTGCTGGGCGCACCGGCCGGCACCGGGCCACGCGGACCGCGCAGCGCGGCGCGTACCGCCGACGGCCGCAGCACCGCGGCGGACGGGGCGGCGGCCTGGAGCAGTTCGAGCAGCACGGCCGCCGCGGACGGGTCGGTGGTCGCGGCCTTCGCCAGCCGGGCCGTGTACCACCTGCCGAGCCGGGCGCGCCGGCCCGCCCGCCGGTCCTGGTCCTGGTGCGCCGCCCCCAGCGCGCGGACGCTCGCCTGCCAGACGGGCGTCACACGGTGGGCGAGAGCCCGGCGTAACCGGTAACCGAGGCCGACGGCGGTGCCGTGCGAGGCGAGGAGCCGGTCGAGGACGAGGGCGCACTCCACCGCCACCGTCATGCCCTGGCCGTGCGCCGGGTCGAGGGCGGCGAAGGCGTCACCGACGACGAGGAACTGGTCCGGCCAGCGGCGCAGCTTCTCGTAGTGCCGCCAGCGGCTGCCGCTGGGGCCGCAGCTGTAGACGGGGCCGAGCGGTGTGGCGGCCTCCAGCACGTCGCGCAGCAGCGGATCGCGCAGCGCCCCCGCGGCACGCAGCAGCTCCGTGTGGTCGGCGGGCGGGCGCCCGCCGTCACCGGCGCAGACCGACACCGACCAGCGGCCGCCCTCGACGGGGTGGAGCATGCCCTGCGCCGGGTGGCCGGGCGCGGGCATCAGCAGCAGGCTCTTCCAGTCGGCGACGTGCCCGACGGGCGGCGCGAACACGGCGGTGGCGAACGAGGTACGGGCCTCGACGACCGTCTCACGGGGCGGCGCGTAGCCGAGCTCGGCGAGCCACTCGGGGGCCCGCGAGCCGCGTCCGGCGGCGTCCACCACGAAGTCGGCGCCGAGCAGCCGGGGGGTGCCCCAGCCGTCCGGCGCCGTGCGGTCCCGGCCGCGCACCCACACCCCCGTGACCGTGTCCTCGCGGCCCGGCTCCAGCGCCACGGCCTCGTGCTTCGGCAGGAACGTCACCTTGGGGTCGGCGCGCAGCCGGTCACGTATCAGTGCGTCGATGAGATCCCGGCTGGCGCTGAGCGTCGACAGACCGCAGTCGATCCGGGGCAGCCATCCGCCCGGACCGAGCAGCAGCATGTCCTCGGTCATGCGCACCAGCACCGCACCCGCGCCGGTCAGCTCCTTGACGATGCCCGGGAACAGCAGCTCCAGGCCGCGCTGGGCGGCCGTGGTCAGGCCGTGCGTGTGCCGCGCCTGCGGCACGCCCCGGCGCCGTCCGGGCCCGTGCGGCACCCAGTCGCGCTCGATCACGGTGACCCGGTCCATGTAGGTGGCCAGGACCCGCGCCGCGGTGAGCCCGGCGAGGCTCGAGCCGATGACCACGGCGTGGCCGTGACCGTCCCCACCGTGGACAACACGTGCGTCCTGATTCATCTCGGCCGCCCTCCCCTGTGTGTCGTGGTGTGCATCATGCGGGGCGCGGCCCTGCGAGTGGCCGGGTTTTGCGCCACCTCAAGCGGCCTTCGAGGCCTGCGCGAGGGGGACTTGAGCGAGGGCGGCCCGGCCGGGCGCCGGGCCGGGGGCGGCGTGCGCGGGCAGCGGCCGGAACCCCTCCGCGGCCGGGCGTCCGTCCGCGGCTGTGCCCCGTCCCCGACCGGGCTCTCCCCGCTCCCCCGCCGGGTCCCTCCCCGGCCCGTCGGCGCGTCCTCGGGCGTCCGGGACGCGCCGGCGGGGTGTTCAGGGCGCCGGCGTCCGTGCCGGCCGCGGTGTGCTCAGTGCGCGGTCCACCAGAGGGCCGGCCGCGCCCGTGTAGCCGGACGGGTCGAGCAGGGCGGTCGCCTCGGCCCGGGTCAGCACCCCGGCGAGTTCGGGGAGTTCGGCCAGCACGTCGGCCAGTGGCCGGCCGGCCGCGGAGGCGAGCAGCGAGGCCCGGGTGAGCAGCTCCTTGGCGGCCGCCTTGCCCAGGCGTGGCGCCAGGACGGCCGAGACCCGCTCGGAGACGAGTTGCCCCCCGGTCGCGCCGAGGTTGGCCCGCATGCGCTGCGGGTGGACGGTGAGCCCTCGGGCGAGTTCGACGGCCGTGTGCGCGGCGCCGCCGGTGAGCCGCAGGGCCTCGCGCAGCGGCTGCCACTCCGCGTGCCACACCCCGGCCGAGCGCTCGTCCTCCGTGGACAGGCCCTGAACCAGCACGGTGGCCAGGGCGGGCACCTGGAGGGCGGCGGAGCGGATCATGGTGGCGAGCACGGGGTTGCGCTTGTGCGGCATCGCCGACGAGGCGCCCCGTCCGGCGACCGCGGGCTCGGCCACCTCGCCGATCTCGGTGCGGGTGAGCACCAGCACGTCCGCGGCGATCTTGCCGAGGGCCCCGGACGTGTGGGCGAGGGCCGCTCCCAGGTCGGCGACGGGCGTGCGCAGGGCGTGCCACGGCAGCCGGGGGGCGGCCAGGCCGGTCTCGTCGGCGAAGGCGGCGCCGAGTTCGTCCAGTACGGCCGCGGGGTCGGCGCCCTCTCCCGCGTACTGGAGGTAGCCGGCCAGTGTCCCGGCCGCGCCGCCGAGCGACACCGGAAGCCCGACGGCGACCCCTTCGAGGCGCTCGGCGGCGTCCAGGACCAGGTGCCGCCAGCCGGCCGCCTTGAGCCCGAAGGTGGTGGGCACGGCGTGCAGGGCCAGGGTGCGGCCCGGCATCACGGTGTCCCGGTGCTCGGCCGCGAGGCCGGACAGCGCGGTGGCCACGGTCCGCAGGTCCGCGACGATCAGGCGCAGCGCGCGTGCCGCCACCAGCATCGCGCCGGTGTCGAAGACGTCCTGGCTGGTGGAGCCGCGGTGGACGTACTCGGCGGCCTGCGGGGACCGTTCGGCGACCACGGCCGTCAGCGCCTTGACCACGCCCACGACCGGGTTCGCGGTCTCCCGCGCGGCCAGGGCGAGTTCGCGTACGTCCAGCAGGTCCGCGCGGGCGGCGGCCGTGATGGCCTCGGCCGCGTGGGCGGGCACCGTGCCGCAGCGGGCCTGGGCGCGGGCCAGGGCCGCCTCCGCGTCGAGCATCGCCTGCAGCCAGGCGCCGTCGCCCACCACCGCCTCGACAGGGGTGCCCGTCCGGACCGGTGACAGCAGTCCGGCGTCCAGGTGGGCGGCGAGGGTTCCGGCCGGTGGGGCCTCGTGCAGGGATGTCATGAGCCTGTTCTCCCGCTCGGGGCCGCGACTGCGGCCAGAGCCGTACGGTCCGTCGGCCTGCGGTCCGTCGCCCCGATGCCGCTCGGCCCGGTGTCCGCCGGCCTGCTGTCCGGCTGCCGCGCGGGGGACGGGAGGCCGGGCAGGGCGAGGACCGCCGCCGCGATGGCGTCGGAGTCCTCCAGGGTGACCGAGCCGACGCCGGGTCTGATGCCCGCGGCGGTGACCCAGTGCACGGACTCGGTGGGCACCCCGTAGGCGAAGCGCCGCGGGTGCGGTACGCCCCGGGCGTCGATCAGGTGGTAGGGCCGCTCGGACACCGCGAGGCCACCGGTCTCGTAATCCGCGCCGTCCGTGCCGTCCCCGGCGGGGATGCGGTAGGGACGGCACTGCCCGGTGCGCAGCAGCCGGCTCATCAGCGGGTCGGCGGTGCGCCGCAGATCGATCTCGGGCAGCCGTGCCTCGATGAGTACCGTGGCCCGCACCCGCACGTCCGGTATCTCGCTCGACACGGCGGTGAAGCAGGGGCCCAGCGGGTCGTCCGGGTCGGCGGTGACGCGCAGGCCGGGGCCGGTCACCTCGAGGACGCCCGCGTCGATGAGGGCGGCCATCTCCTCGATGCGGGAGGCCGGGGGGCCGATGGACAGGAAGGCGTTGAGGGGTGTGTACCAGTGGTCGAGATCGTCGCGGTGGGACGCGGCGGTCAGGCCGGCGTGGTCGACGGCGAGCCGCAGCTCGTTGCGCAGGTCCCGCAGGACGTCGAGGGCGGCCTTGACCGGTCCGTCGACGTTGCCCTGGCGGGCCAGGCGGACGTCGTCGGCGAGGTGGCCGCGCAGCCATCCGCGGAAGGCGGCGCGGTCGCGGAAGACGCGGTCGCCCCAGGGGCGGGCGATCCGCTGCCAGTCCCAGCGTTCGGCCGCGGCGATCGAGGTCTCGTCGAGCAGCCGCTCCTCGTCGTCGCCCGGCTCGGCGTGCAGGTAGTTCTCGACGAAGTCCTCGACGACGGCGGGGGGTTCGCCCCGGGAGGCGAGCAGGGCCGCGTAGTAGACGCTGCACACCTCCTTGGAGATGAGCGGCCACAGGTCGGCGGCGAAGTCGATGGCCGCGCGGCCGGGGGCCCGCAGCTTCGCGATGTACCCGGCCGTCAGGAGCCGGGGGTGGTGGCGGCCGTGGGCGCCCTTCTGGTTCTCGCCGCGCGCCTGGTAGGGCACACCGCGCCGCGAGCCCGCGTACAGGCGCGGTTCGCGGCCGGAGGGCCGGTACACCAGCCGGCCGTCGACGCGGGTGAAGACGCCGCCCCTGCCGTGGGTGAACAGCGCCTGGTAGTCGAAGAAGTTGAGGCCCAGTCCGCGCAGCAGCACCGGCTCGCCGGGCCCGATGCCCGACAGGTCCACGTCGGCCGGGTTGGACGGGGCCAGGTAGGTCAGCCCGTTGCGGTCGGCGAAGTCGGCCAGCTCACGCTCGGTGTCGCTGAGCCGGGTCGGCACGTGGCCCTGGGCCAGGACGACCGCGGACAGCCCGGACAGCCGGGTGCCGTCCTCCAGCACGACGGTCTGCGTCGTGTCGTGTCCGGCCGCGGCGCCGTCGTCCTCGAGGGCGACGGCACGTACGTGGTGTGTGCGCACCGTCACGTGCGCGGCGGCGTTCTCGACGACGCGCCGGAACGCCCACGTCAGGTAGCAGCCGTAGAGGGCCCGGGTGGGATAGCTGTCGGGTCCCAGGCGGCCCGCCTCGGCGAGGACCTCGTCGTCGTACCCGGCCGCCGGGCCGTTGTCGAGCGTGCGGGAGTCGAGGGCCTTGGCCCACTCGTACAGGCTCGGTCCCTCCTCCAGCGGGCCGTCGATCCGGACGCTGGCGTCGGTGTAGACCGTGACCTGCGAGGCCACGGTGTTCATCAGCAGGTGCCGGGACTGCGCGGGGCGCCACACCCGTCCCGCACCCGGCGGGTCCGGGTCGACGACGTGCACGGTGACGGCCTCCCAGCGGGGCGACTTCCGTTCGTGTGCGCAGAGCCGCTCCAGTACGGAAAGACCCCGCGGTCCTGCGCCGACGAGACACACCTCGATGTGCGTGGCCGCCGTGCTGTGCGGTGCGAGTCCGGCGCCTAATGCGCGTTCGCTTCCATGCGTACCGTCCACAGTGCCTCCTTCTTCCGCCACCGTCGGGGCAGGCGCTCAACCATTGCTGGGCCCCGGGTGGAAATCGGCTCGAAGGCCGGCGGCGGGCATGCGGCGGCCTGCGTCCGAGCGGCGCCGCAGGGCCGGCGGGGGACCTCAGGCGGGCCGCGAACGAGGCTGTATCGAGACTCCAGCACCGGTGACTACGTTCCGGACAAAGGCGTCACCAGGATCGACTCGGCGATTCGGCGCAGCACGGTCGCGGAGGGCGAGCCGCCTCATGAAGGAGATGCGTTGATGGTTCACCCGTGCCCCGGACATCACACTCATGAGAGCCGTGCCGTTTCCGGATCCGTCCTCTGCGCTTCCTGTGTCAGCCAGGTGGAGCGCGATCTGCGCACCCTTCCCGCCTTGCACCAGGAGTGTCTGCACCACGTATCTCCGAGCCACCGGCGGACCAACCCCACCCGGGTTTCCGGAAGCCGTAACCGGGACCACCTGAACATCTCGGTGCTCGACGCCCGGTACAACATCCGCGCCATTCTCGAGTCGTGGGCGGAAATCGTCGTGGAACAGCTCGGGGTGGCCGCGCCGGCCCGTTCGGTCCCGCACCTGACCCGGTTTCTGACCCAGCATCTGCAGTGGCTCGCCGCGCAACCCCCGGCCGCCGACTTCGCAGGTGAGGTGGCGGGCCTCGTCGCCGAGCTGCGCAGCATGATCGACCCCGAGCCCGGTGCGCTGCACACGCTGGTCCTGCACTGCGTCGTGGACGGCTGCGCGGGCACGATCAGCGCCTCGCCGAAGAGCACCGGCACGTCGGGGAGGAAAAGCATCGAGTGCTCGGCAGGGCATTCCTGGGAAACGCACGAATGGCTGAGGCTGAGGCAGCTCATGGAACGGCAGCGAAAGGGTGTCACCGCATGACGAAACCGCCACGCCACCGGCTTGTTCCCACGAAGGTGGCCGCACTTGCCGTGGGGGTGTCCGAAGCGACGATCCGCAAATGGGTGAGCCGCGGGAAGATCACCCGCTACGGCGCGCCGAACTGCCGCTCGGAATTCGACATCGAGGAACTCACGGAGATCGCCATGCGGCGTCCTCCCGCCACCCGGTGACGATGACGCATTCCGCCCGCATCAATTCCTGCCCGACACCATGCAACCGCCCGTCTCGAAGACTTTCGTGAAACGACAAGGGAAGTGAGTGCGTTGACGCTACCGACCTCAGTGGAGGGGGTTTCGGAGAACCATCGGGCTCGCTCGGTCGGCATCGGTCGCGCCCACGCCAAGGCCATCCTGCTGGGCGAACACGCGGTCGTGTACGGGACCCCGGCGCTCGCGCTGCCGATTCCGCAGCTCACGGCCACGGCCAGCGCCGGATGGTCTTCCCACGCCTGTGACGCCCGGGGCGGCTTGTCCTTCACCATGACCGGTTCCGCCTCGCGGGCGGTGGTGACGCTGGCCTCCGACGGTCTGCAGCGGCTTGCCGCGGCCTTCGCGGAGCGCATGGGCCTGGTGCGCATGCCGCACCTGGACGTGATCCTCGACGGTGCGGTCCCGCCCGGCCGCGGGCTGGGCTCCAGTGCCGCGAACGCGCGCGCGATCGTGCTCGCCCTGGCGGATCTGTTCGGCCGTGAGCTGTCCGAGGCCACGGCGTTCGAACTGGTGCAGACGGCGGAGAACATGGCGCACGGCCGGGCCAGCGGCGTCGACGCCATGGCCGTCGGCGCGGCGGCCCCGCTGCTGTTCCAGGCGGGCCGGGCCGAGGAGCTGGCCATCGGCTGCGACGGCCTGTTCATCATCGCGGACAGCGGCACCGCGGGCAGCACCAAGGAAGCGGTCGAGCTGCTGCGTGACGGTTTCCGGCGCGAAGCGGGGGCCGAGGAGACATTCCTGTCCCGTGCCGCGCAGCTCGTCGAGGAGGCCCGGCGGGCGCTCGCCGACGGCTCGCCCGAAGAGCTCGGTGCGCGGCTGACCCGCTATCACGAGCTGCTGCGCGCGGCCGGCCTGAGCACCGACCGCATCGACGCGATGGTCGAGGCCGCGCTGCGGGCGGGCAGCCTCGGCGCCAAGATCACCGGGGGCGGCCTGGGTGGCTGCGTCCTCGCCCTCACCCAGCCGGAGCAGGCCGGGGAGGTCGCCCGGCGTCTGCACGACGCCGGCGCCGTCCAGACGTGGGTCGTACCGTTGAGGAGGCGTACCCGGCATGCACACTGAGCAGCTCGTGCGATCGCGGGCCAAGGGCGGGGGCGGGGCGCAGGACGCCACCGCCGTCGCGCACCCGAACATCGCGCTCATCAAGTACTGGGGCAAGAGCGACGAACGGCTCTTCCTGCCGCGCACCGACAGCCTGTCGATGACGCTGGACATCTTCCCGACGACCACCCGCGTGCGGCTCGCTCCCGGCGCCGGGCACGACACGGTCACGCTCAACGGCCGGCCCGCGACGGGCGAGGCCGAGCGGCGCATCGTCGCCTTCCTGGAGCTGGTGCGCGAGCGGGCGGGGCTGGCTCACCGGGCCGTCGTCGACACCGAGAACACCGTTCCCACCGGGGCCGGACTCGCCTCCTCCGCCAGTGGGTTCGCCGCCCTCGCGGTCGCCGCGGCCGCCGCGTACGGGCTCGGCTACGACGCCACCGCGCTCTCCCGGCTGGCCCGGCGCGGCTCCGGCTCCGCGTCCCGGTCGATCTTCGGCGGGTTCGCGCTCTGGCACGCCGGGCGGGCGGGCGGCACCGACCAGGAGGCGGACCTCAGCTCGTACGCCGAACCGGTGCACGCCGCGGACCTCGACCCGGCGCTGGTCATCGCGGTGGTCAACGCGGGCCCCAAGGCGGTCTCCAGCCGTGAGGCCATGCGCCGTACCGTCGACACCTCACCGCTGTACGAGCCGTGGGCCGTCTCCAGCAAGGCCGACCTGACCGAGATGCGGGCGGCGCTGAGCCGCGGTGACCTGGAGGCGGTCGGGGAGATCGCGGAGCGCAACGCCCTGGGCATGCACGCGACCATGCTCGCGGCGCGCCCCGCCGTGCGCTACATGTCGCCGGCCTCCCTCACCGTCCTCGACACCGTGCTGCAGCTCCGGCAGGACGGCACACCGGCCTACGTGACCATGGACGCCGGACCGAACGTCAAGGTGCTGTGCCGGCGTACGGACGCGGACCGGGTGGCCGCGGCCGTACGCACCGCCGCCCCCGGCGGCGCGGTGCACATCGCCGGACCGGGCGAGGGCGCCCGCCTGCTCACCGGGGACGGACGATGACCTCCCGGCGCACGGTCGTGCGGCGCGCGCCGGGCAAGCTGTACGTCGCGGGCGAGTACGCGGTGGTGGAGCCCGGCAACACGGCGATCCTGGTGGCGGTCGACCGCTGCATCACCGTCACCGTCACCGACGCCGATCACACCGGCGTCGTGATCTCCTCCGACCTCACTGCGCGAGCCGTGCGCCACCGGTGGCTGGACGGCCGGCTGACCGGGGGTGACGGCAGCACGGCCCATGTGGTCACCGCGATCGAGGCCGTGGCCGATCTGCTCGCCGAACGCGGCCTCGCCGTACCCCCGTTGAGCGTGTCGGTCACCAGCACGCTGCACGACAACGGCAGGAAGTACGGCCTGGGCTCCAGCGGCGCGGTGACCGTGGCGACGGTCGCGGCCGTGGCGGCGTACTGCGGACTTCAGCTGCCGGCCGACGCCCGGTTCCGCCTGGCCCTGCTCGCGACGGCCCGGATCGACCCCAAGGGCTCCGGCGGTGACCTCGCCGCCAGCACCTGGGGCGGCTGGATCGCCTACCGGGCACCCGACCGGGCGTTCGTGCTCGACGTGGCCCGCCGCCGCGGTGTGGAGGAAGCCCTGCGCACCCCTTGGCCGGACTTCGAGGTACGCCGGCTGCCGGCGCCCCACGGTCTGTCGCTGGAGGTCGGCTGGACCGGGAACCCGGCCTCCACCACCTCCCTCGTCCGCGGTCTGCACCGGCGGGCCTGGCGGGACAGCCCCTCGTACCAGAAGTTCCTCGAGACCACCGCCGACGTCGTCCACGCCGCGATCGGCGCCCTGGAGGCCGGCGACCGCGAGGACCTGCTGCACCAGATACGGCGGGCCCGGCAGGAGCTGGCCCGCCTGGACGACGAGGTCGGCCTCGGCATCTTCACACCCGGGCTGACGGCGCTGTGCGACGCGGCCGAGGACGTCGGCGGTGCGGCCAAGCCATCGGGGGCGGGGGGCGGCGACTGCGGCATCGCCCTGCTGGACGCCGACGCCCCGCACGACATCGCGCACGTACACGGGCGGTGGGCCGCGGCCGGGGTGCTTCCCCTGCCCGTCCGTCCCGCTCCGGAAGGGAACGAAGAATGAGTAGTGCTCAGCGCAAGGACGACCACGTCCGCCTCGCGATGGAGCAGCAGCACGCGCACAGCGGACGCAACCAGTTCGACGAGGTCTCGTTCGTCCACCACGCCCTGGCCGGCATCGACCGCCCGGACGTGTCCCTGGCCACCGCCTTCGCCGGCATCTCCTGGCAGGTGCCGCTCTACATCAACGCGATGACCGGCGGCAGCACCATGACCGGCGCCATCAACCGGGACCTGGCCATCGCCGCCCGCGAGACCGGGGTGGCCATCGCCTCGGGCTCCATGCACGCCTACTTCAAGGACCCGTCCTGCGCGCACACCTTCCGAGTGCTGCGCGAGGAGAACCCGGACGGGTTCGTCATGGCGAACGTCAACGCGACGGCGTCCGTCGACAACGCGCGGCGCGCCATCGACCTGCTGCGGGCCAACGCCCTGCAGATCCACCTCAACACGGCGCAGGAGACGCCCATGCCGGAGGGCGACCGGTCCTTCGGGTCGTGGGCGGCGCAGATCGAGAAGATCGCGGCGGGCGTCGACGTCCCCGTCATCGTCAAGGAGGTCGGCAACGGGCTGAGCCGCGAGACGATCCTCGCCCTGCCCAACCTGGGCGTGCGGGCGGCCGACGTCAGCGGCCGCGGCGGCACCGACTTCGCCCGTATCGAGAACGGGCGGCGCGCACACGCCGACTACGCCTACCTGCACGACTGGGGTCAGTCCACGGCCGCCTGCCTGCTCGACGCGCAGGACGTCGGCATCCCCGTGCTGGCCTCCGGCGGGGTCCGCCACCCGCTCGACGTGGCCCGCGCCCTCGCCCTCGGCGCCCGTGCCGTCGGCTCGTCCGGCGGCTTCCTGCGCACCCTGCTCGACGGCGACGTCTCCGCGCTGGTCGCGAAGATCTCCTCCTGGATCGACCAGCTGGCGGCCCTGCAGACCATGCTCGGGGCCCGCACCCCCGCCGACCTCACCCGCTGCGACCTGCTGATCCACGGCGGGCTCCGGTCCTTCTGCGCCGACCGGGGCATCGACACGCGGCGGCTGGCCCAGCGCTCCAGCTCCATCGAAGCCCTCCACGAGATGACGGGAACCACACGATGACCGAAGCACACGCGATCGCCGGAGTCCCCATGAGGTGGGTGGGCCCGCTCCGCATCTCGGGGAACGTCGCCGAAACCGAGACCCAGGTGCCGCTGGCCACCTACGAGTCCCCGCTGTGGCCCTCCGTGGGCCGCGGCGCGAAGGTCTCCCGGCTGGCCGAGAAGGGCATCGTGGCCACCCTCGTCGACGAGCGGATGACGCGCTCGGTGCTCGTCGAGGCGACCGACGCGCTGACCGCGCTCACGGCCGCGCGGACCATCGAGGCGCGCATCGACGAGCTGCGCGAAGTGGTGCGCGGCTGCAGCCGGTACGCGCAGCTCATCGGCGTCCGGCACGAGATCAACGCCAACCTGCTGTTCATCCGGTTCGAGTTCTCCACCGGCGACGCCTCCGGCCACAACATGGCGACCCTCGCCTCCGACGCGCTCCTCGCCCACCTGCTGAAGACGATCCCGGGCATCTCCTACGGGTCGATCTCCGGCAACTACTGCACGGACAAGAAGGCCACCGCCATCAACGGCATCCTCGGCCGCGGCAAGAACGTCGTGACCGAGCTGCTCGTGCCCCGTGACGTGGTCGGCGACGTCCTGCACACGACGGCCGCCAGGATCGTCGAGCTGAACATCCGCAAGAACCTGCTCGGCACCCTCCTCGCCGGCGGTGTCCGCTCGGCGAACGCCCACTACGCGAACATGCTGCTCGCGTTCTACCTGGCGACCGGCCAGGACGCGGCCAACATCGTCGAAGGCTCGCAGGGCACCGTCATGGCCGAGGACCGGGACGGCGACCTCTACTTCTCCTGCACCCTGCCCAACCTGATCGTCGGCACGGTCGGCAACGGCAAGGGCCTCGGCTTCGTCGAGACGAACCTGACCCGGCTCGGCTGCCGGGCCGACGGCGCCCCCGGTGAGAACGCCCGCCGCCTCGCCGTCCTCGCCGCGGCCACCGTGCTGTGCGGCGAGCTGTCGCTGCTCGCGGCACAGACGAACCCCGGCGAACTCATGCGCGCCCACGTCCAGCTCGAACGCGACAACAAGACTGCGAAGGTTGGTGTCTGAGACATGTCCATATCCATCGGCATCCACGATCTGTCGTTCGCGACGAGCGAGTTCGTCCTGCCGCACACGGCCCTGGCCGAGCACAACGGCACCGAGATCGGCAAGTACCACGTGGGCATCGGCCAGGAGTCGATGAGCGTGCCCGCCGCCGACGAGGACATCGTGACCATGGGTGCGACGGCCGCCGCGCCCATCGTCGCCCGGCACGGCACCGACCGGATCCGCACGGTCGTGTTCGCGACCGAGTCCTCGATCGACCAGGCGAAGTCGGCCGGCGTGTACGTCCACTCCCTGCTCGGACTGCCGTCGGCGACCCGGGTCGTCGAGCTGAAGCAGGCCTGCTACGGGGCGACGGCGGCCCTGCAGTTCGCCCTCGGCCTGGTGCAGCGCGACCCCGCGCAGCAGGTCCTCGTCATCGCCAGCGACGTCTCCAAGTACGAGCTGGACAGCCCGGGTGAGGCCACGCAGGGCGCGGCGGCGGTGGCCATGCTGGTCGGCGTGGACCCGGCCCTGGTGCGCATCGAGGAGCCGTCCGGCCTGTTCACCGCCGACGTCATGGACTTCTGGCGGCCCAACTACCGCGAGGCGGCCCTGGTCGACGGGCAGGAGTCCATCGGCGCGTACCTCCAGGCGGTCGAGGGCACGTGGAAGGACTACTCGGAGCAGGGCGGCCGCCCGCTGGAGGAGTTCGCCGCGTTCTGCTACCACCAGCCGTTCACCAAGATGGCCTACAAGGCCCACCGCCACCTGCTGAACTACTGCGGCTACGACACCGACCAGGACGTCATCGCCGGCGCCCTCGGCCAGACCACGGCCTACAACACGGTGATCGGCAACAGCTACACGGCGTCGATGTACCTGGGCCTGGCCGCGCTGCTGGACCAGGCGGACGACCTGACCGGCCGGCCGCTCGCCTTCCTCAGCTACGGCTCCGGCTCCGTCGCCGAGTTCTTCGCCGGGACCGTCGTCGCCGGCTACCAGGACCACCTGCGCACCGACGCGAACCGCGAGGCGATCTCCCGGCGCAGGACGGTCGACTACGCCGGCTACCGGGAACTGCACGAGTGGCGGTTCCCGACCGACGGCGGCGACCACGCCACCCCGGAGCAGACCACCGGGCCGTTCCGGCTGGCCGGCATCACCGGTCACAAGCGGATCTACCAGGCGCGTTAGCGCGTCTCGCGGGCCCGCGAACCAGGTGGGCGGCCCTTCCCGGGCTGCCCACCCGCCGGCCCTCGGTACAGCCATCCACAGACCACGTGAGGGGAGGGCAGCCGCATGGCACACACCACGATCCCCGCCCCCGGCAGCCCCATGAAGGACATCAGGATCCTCGGCACCGGTGCCTACGTGCCGGAGCGGATCGTCTCCAACGACGAGGTCGGCGCGCCGGCCGGGGTCGACGACGCCTGGATCACCCGTAAGACGGCGATCCGCGAGCGGCGGTGGGCCGCCGCCGGCCAGGCCACCTCGGACCTGGCCACGGCCGCGGCACGCGCCGCGCTGCGGTCGGCGGGCATCACCTCGGAGCAGCTGTCCGTGATCGCGGTCGCCACCTCCACGCCGGACCGGCCGCAGCCGCCCACGGCGGCCTACGTCCAGCGCAACCTGGGCGCGTCCGGCACGGCGGCCTTCGACGTCAACGCGGTCTGCTCCGGCACGGTGTTCGCGCTCTCCGCGGTCGGCAGCACGCTCCTGCGGCGGGGCGGCCACGCGCTGGTGATCGGTGCGGACGTGTACTCGCGCATCCTGAACCCGGCCGACCGCAGGACGGTGGTCCTGTTCGGGGACGGGGCCGGCGCGATGGTGCTCGGCCCGACCACCCGGGGCCCGCTCGTGCGGCATGTCGCCCTGCACACGTTCGGCGAACTCGCGGGCCTGATCCAGGTGCCGGCGGGCGGCAGCCGGCTGCCGCTGGACTCGGCCGCCCTCGATGCCGGGCTGCAGTACTTCGCGATGGAGGGGCGGGAGGTGCGCCGCTTCGTCGTGGAGCAGCTCCCGCAACTGGTCAAGGGGTTCCTGCACGAGGCCGGTGTCGAGGCCGCGGACATCAGCCACTTCATCCCGCACCAGGCCAACGGCGTCATGCTGGACGAGGTCTTCGCGGGCCTGGCCCTGCCCCGCGCCACCATGCACCGGACGGTGACGCGCTACGGCAACACCGGGGCCGCCTCCATCCCCATCACCCTGGACGTGGCAGCCCGTGACGGCGCCTTCCGCACGGGCGAGCTGATCCTGCTGGCCGGGTTCGGCGGTGGCATGGCGGCGAGTTTCGCACTTCTCGAGTGGTGAAAGGGCTGTACGGAACACCGCCGGCCACCGTTCGGCGCGGGGGCCGGGTCACGCGGACAACCGCGTGCCGGCCGCGCGTCTTCGCCGCCTTCGTCCGTTTCGTGTTGTGCGGCGGTGCGGTCGGCCTCGCCGCGAGCGCCGCCGTCGTCGCACTCGCCGCCGTCGTGCCGTGGGCCCTCGCCAACGCCCTGGTCACCGTCGCGTCGACGGTCCTCGCCACCGAGCTGCACGCCCGGTTCACCTTCGGCAGCGGGCGCAGCACCCTGCGCCAGCAGGTGCAGTCCGCCGGTTCCGCCGTGGCCGCCTACGCCGTGACCTCCACGGCGATGTTCGTCCTGCACGTGTGCGTGGCGGCGCCGGGGGTGCTGCTCGCGCAGACCGTGTACCTGTCGGCGGCCGCGCTCGCCGGGCTGGGGCGGTTCGTCGTGCTGCGCCTGGTGGTGTTCGCCACCGGCCGCGCGAAGTCCGCGCCCGCGGAAGCCGCCGGCGCGACCGGCACCGCGGGGAGCGCCGGTGCCGCGAGGATGCCTTCCGCCGCGGCGCCGGCCGCCGCCGAACCCGGGTACCGCGCCGGCGCGGGGACGCGCCGGTGCGGCCGTGTGCCGCGCGGTCCGAGCCGGTACCCCAGTCCCGGCCCGCCGCGCCGTCACCGGCCGGCCCGGGCCCGATGCCCTGTCGCATCCCTCTTTCCGTCGATACTCCCGTCGAAAGGCCGACCCATGTCACTCGAACTCGACACGACTGCCCAGGACCTCCTCTTCCGTGAGGCCCGCACCGCGAACACCTTCACCGACGAACCGGTCACCGACGAGCAGATCCGGGCCGTGTACGACCTGGTCAAGTACGGTCCGACCGCGTTCAACCAGTGCCCGCTGCGCATCACCCTGGTCCGCTCCCCCGAGGCCCGCGCGCGTCTGGTGCGGCACATGGCCGAGGGCAACCGCGCGAAGACCGAGGCCGCCCCGCTGGTGGCGATCCTCTCCGCGGACAACGAGTTCCACGAGGAGCTGCCCCGGCTGCTTCCGCACTTCCCGCAGGCCAAGGACGTGTTCTACGCCGAGCGCCCGGTCCGTGAACGGTCCGCCCTGCTCAACGGCGCCCTGCAGGCCGCGTACTTCATCATCGGCATCCGGGCCGCGGGCCTCGCCGCCGGGCCGATGACCGGCTTCGACCCGGCCGGCGTGCGCAAGGAGTTCCTGGACGACGACCACACCCCGCTGGTGGTCGTCAACATCGGCAGGCCCGGCCCGGACGCCTGGGGGCCGCGTTCCCCGCGGCTGGACCTCGACGAGGTCGTCACCACCGTGTGAGCCGGCGGCCGGCGGGCGCGCGGCTGTCCGGCCGCGGGTCCGCCGGCCTCCCGCGGCCACCGCGGGAGGTGGTCAGCCGTCGCCGGGGGCGCGCCGTGCGGAGTAGTACGCCGGCCACAGTTCGCGGGCGAGCAGCCGCTCCGCCTCGGTCAGCGGAGCATCCTCGCGCAGCCGCTCGGGGTGGGCGGGCGGCGGACCGCCGGTTCCCGGGGGCAGGCCTGCGCGGACGAAGAGCGCGGCGGGATCGAGGGGGTGTGCGGCCGGCCCGCAGGCCGGCAGCGCGTTGAAGTAGACCGTCGGACCGGCGTACGTGGCGCCGAAGGCCACCAGGGACCGCCAGAGCGATCGCAGGCAGCGGTCCGCCAGCGTCCAGCGGCGGCGACGCGACATCCGGCGGCGACGCGGCAACCGTCCCATGTCCGCCCTCCCGTCTTCACATCAGTCGATGCCGCGTACGACATGCGGCTCCCAGGTCTCGTCCTCGTCGACACCGGCGAGCCTGAGCGGCGGGGTGCGGGGCGCGGCGAGGGCCGGGACGTCCTGGGACAGCCGGCCGTCCCGCCGGCCGCCCTCCTGCGGGGTGTCGTACACGTCGTCCTCCTGGGTCGGTTCAGTAGCGGTAGTGGTCCGGTTTGTAGGGACCCTCGACCTTGACGCCGATGTACTCGGCCTGCTCCGGGCGCAGGGTCGTGAGCTTCACGCCGAGCGCGTCGAGGTGGAGGCGGGCGACCTTCTCGTCCAGGTGCTTGGGCAGCGTGTAGACGCCCACCGGGTACTGGTCGGGCTGGGTGAACAGCTCGATCTGGGCCAGGGTCTGGTCCGCGAAGGAGTTGGACATCACGAACGACGGGTGGCCGGTGGCGTTGCCCAGGTTCAGCAGGC
>NZ_JBFBAX010000037.1:0-47611 GCF_040682395.1 Streptomyces sp. NPDC051207
TCATCAGGCACAAGATCATCCGACACTCACAGAACCCTGCCGCCCACCAGCCCAACTGCCAAGTCCCTGAGCCGAACTCATTCTGAAATGATCAGTAAGTGAGTCCCAGCGACCCGACCGGCTGCGCGAGTCAGCCGAGGATCACGGACACTGTTCACGAAGAGGCGGCGGATGCCCCGGCTCGGCCGGCTGAGTGAATACGGCACTGATCCACGAGCCGTTGACGAGGGCCGTGAGCATCTCCCGCGAAGGTGGACCATGCTGCCATCCGCCGGTCCCGCCCCCGAGGCTCCCAGGGGCAGGACCAGCCCTCTCACGCATCGCCGGTCGCCCCTGGTTGGGGCGGTCGGCCGACAGCAGACGCGGAGCGTGGCGGCTGCGGCGTGTTCGGTGAGCAGCGGGGAGCGAGGCGAAGCGGTGTGGGGCGTTCCTGCCCTCCCGGACCATCGACACCGGCCAGTCACCTCCAGCACGGTCCTCGAGCCCGCCTTCGAGCACGGCCTCATCGGCCACTTCTGCACGCGGCCGTCCTCGACGCCTTGGGCCCCGACCTGCAGGCGGGCCTGACCTCCTCGGTCGCCCTGGACGCCAGCGGCAACACCCGCCGCCGCGGCGCCGACCTCACCGAAACCGTGCACAACTTCGACCAGGCCCTGGCCGACGCGTTCCCCGACCGGTACGTCACCGCCGTCCTCAGCCACCTCGACCTGATCACCGGACACCTGACCTGGGTCAACTGCGGCCACCCCACCCCTTTGCTCATCCGCGGCACAGAGGTCGTGCACGGAGCCATGGAACGCCCCAGCGAACTGCCCCTGGGCCTACTAGGCGCCCTTCAGCCGGACAACGCGTGCACCATCCACCACAGCCAGCTCGAGCCCGGGGACCGCGTCCTGCTTTACACCGACGGCGTCACCGACGCCCGCTCCCGCATCGGCGAACGCTTCGGTGAAGGAGGCTTCGCCACTTTCTCATCCGCGCCATGGCCGCCGACGAAGCCGCCCCCGAGGCCCTGCGCCGCCTCATGCACACCCTCCTCGCCCACAAATAGCGAGGCCAGCTCAGGGATGACACCACCATCGTCCTGTTCGAATGGCACCCTGCAGCCCCGCCCGGCACCCGGTCCTCCGCGTCTGACGGCGCCTTCGCACACTACTCAGCGGTGACGTGCCGGGTCGCGGCCTTGAGCAGTTGACCGTTCTCCACCATCAGGCGCCGGTTGACGTTGCGCAGGGCCGTCAGATCGGCCTCTGCGCGCTGGCTGGCTGGCAGCCAGCGCAGCGTCCCGCTGCTTGCGCAGTTCCTCCATCTCGGTGTCCCGTGCGGCTGGCAGGCCCATACCGTCGCGGGCACGGGCACCGAGCTCCTGGATGCGCAGTGCACGCAACTGGGCCCGCGCCTCCTCAAGGCTTCGCCCAAGGTCAGCGTTCTGTTCGAGGAGCATGCGGTTCTCGACCTTCAGCGCGGCCTCTTTACGCGCTGTGGCTGCGGCAGCGATTCGCGACCGATCGCTGGCGAGATGAGCCCGTACTGCCTCGGCTTCGGCCTTGAGATCACGGTGGCGCTACAGGGGCCGGCCTGGTGGATCCGCTGCGAGGTGCGGGAGTCGTCCAGGACGAGGACGCCTTCGGCGTCGCTCTTGCCGGCGCGGCACACCTGGACCAGCCGGACGCGGCGTTCGCGCAGCAGGGGCAGGACGAGCCGGTCGACGTAGGAGAGGGAGTCTTCCCATTCGTCGCCGGTGACGGCGTGTACAACTGGAGTGATCCGCGATCAGCCGCTCCTGTGATTGCACCGGTGGCCCGAGAACGTCACGCATACCGTGCAAATGACGCCGGTGGCCGACGCGTTCTCCCGCCCATGACCACCATCACCACCAGCTTTGCCCCTTCTGCCGCACGCCGCTGCTCCTGGGCGTGCTCCAGGTGCGCTCCGCGCAGTCCGGCTTCACCACCGCCGAGCGTGTCACTGGGCGTCGATGCCCCGGCTGCCGACCGTCCGTCCTTAGCAGTGGACGAAGGTGATGCGGGACCACTGCGGCAACCCCTGACGCTGTCGTGCGATTACTGCGCGGCGGCCTCACACGTGGCAATCAGTCACACGTGCCTCACCCACCCCGAAACCCGCCAGCAGACGACTCCACCGTCAACACGCGTACATCTACTACCGCTCCCCCACCCAACGGCGACGCCCGACCGCGCACCACGTCACCGGCTCTTCGCCCCCGGCAACGCCGGGGGCTTCTTGCTGCCTGGAGGACCGACGTGCCGACCTACGAGGCCCTACCCCGCTTCACCACCGACCTGGACCGCCTCACCCCAGAACAGCGCCGCCGCTTCCGCCAGCCCGTGGCGGCCTTTGTCGAGGATCTGCGTACCGGGGCCTTCCGCGTCGGCCTCCGCGTCAGGGTGTCCGGCGCGCGCCCGGCGTCTTCGAAATCATCTGGGACGGGAACGGCCGCGCAACCTGGTCCTACGGGCCGCAGATAATCCCCGGCGAGCAGCACATCGTGTGGCGGCGGATCGGCAGACACGACATCCTCATCGGGCCCTGATCCGCCTAGCGCGGCGTGCGAATTCGCACGCGGGCGTTCGAGTCAATGCGAACGAGGGCGCTTCAAGCGCCTATGTGCGGCGTGGCCGCTCATGCCAGCGGCCCACGACTGGGGAGGTTGGACGACGACGGCGGTGGCCGGGACCTGGCCGACCACGGACGGCACCACCGCGGGCTGTCTCCTGGTCGCCCTCTACACCCCGCTCACCGCCCTCGCCCTCGCGCCCTGCGGTGAGCCATGCGCTACGTGCGCATGCACCTGGGATCAGCTCCAGCCGAACCGGCGGTCGACCACCGCGGTGAACTCCTCGAAGGTGAGGGCAGCGTCGCCGTTCTGGTCGGCGGCGTCGAACAGAGCGGAGGACGCGTCGGCGTCCTGCACCCCCCAAGACGGGAGGACACCTGTGGCGGCCAGCGAGGGTCCTTTTGTCCGCAGGGCGACGATCACCTCCTCGCGGGTCAGGAGTCCGTCGCCGTTCAGGTCGCGGGCCTCGAAGAGTCTGCGGGCCTTGTCGCTCATCACTGGTCCCTGTTGGTGTGTGGTCGGCGGGCAAGTCATCCCGCTCAGGCGGAGGGACGCACACCGAACGGTCCGGGTTCCCGCCCGGCGAAGCCCGGAAGAGGCCGAGGTGAGCTGAGCACCAGGATCCACCTGGCTGACTTCTATGGCCGGTAGATCATTTCGATCAGGCCGGCGGCGATCAGAGTCCATGCTCCGATGATCACCAGCCACAGCGAGTCGGTGAGAGCACCGGCGGTGACCAGCAGCGCAGCGGTCAGAAGCAACGCGTATTCGGCGTGCCGCATGCCCCGGTCGCAGGCGGGGTCGGAGGCTTTCACCCGGTCACCCGGCAGCTCCGTACGGGCCAGTGGGCCAGGGGTGGTTGGGTGCTGTCGGGTACTGTTCGGGGTTGCATGGCGCAAGCCCAGACACGGGGCAGGGCATACGGCAGGGGCGGCGCCGGGAATGGCGGCGGGGTTGTCTATCGTCTTCCAGTGCGAACAATCGTGGTGCCTGTCCGCAGGGCGGAGGGCCTGGGGTGGTGACGCGTCGGTGGCCGCGTCTGCGGCATCCGGCGCAGGTGGTTGTGGCGGGTTTCGCCCTGGCGGCCGCGGCCGGGACCGGTCTGCTGATGCTGCCGGTGGCCAAGGGGCAGTTCCTCCGTGGCCGGCCGCCACCATCCCAAGGGCGTCACGGCGAGCCTGCCAGGGGGAGGGGCCGGTCCTGGCGAGACGTCAGGACCGGCGGGCCCCCGTGAGCGAGGCGTAGACCACGACGTTGTCGGCGTAGCGCCTGCTCTCCTTGGAGAAGGCACCCCCGCACGTGATCAGCCGCAGGCCGGCATGGTCGAGGTTGCGGTAGACATCGACCGTCGGGAAGCGGTCTTTGGGGTACTGGGCGACGTGGTTGACGGTGAACTGGGCCGTGACGCCGTCCTTGCGTTTCACCTTAATCGTTGCCCCGGTCTTCAACTGGGCCAGTTTGAAGAAGACCGAGGGCGTGCCGTTGAAGGTCACGTGGCCCGCGATGATCGCCGGGCCCAGGGTGCCGGGAGCAGGGCCGGGCCGATACCAGCCCGCTTTGGCAGGATCGCGAGGCGTCTCCATCGCCTTGTTCTCGTCCCGGCCGAGCTCCTCCAGCGAGGAGGACACGCCGATGGAGGAGATCGAGACCTGTACGGGAGCGGAGTAGGGCAGAGGTCGAAGGGCCGGGCGTTCGCCCGACTCGCTCTTCGGCGGGGGTGAGGTGCTCAGACTGCCAGGTATATCCGCGCGAACAGACGGGGCACCTGCTTGCCGACTCATACCCATCGCCAGTAGTAGCCCCCCGACAAGGACCAGGGTGAGGGCCCCCACGCTCAAGGCTATGCGCCGTCGTTCCGGGCGCCGCGCGCTGCCGTGCCCGAACCGTCCCGACTCATCCATGGCCCGCGCTCCTTCGATCGCTCTGTGCTGCGTCCCCTGCCCCGCTTTCGCACTCCGTGTCAGTCGCGTCCGCGTACCTGCCCGCGGAGATGCGTGTTGCGCCGTACGGCGAACAGACCACCGGCAGCCAGGAGTGCTGCCGCACCGCCTGCTATGAGGGTGGGAGCCGCCATGCTCTGGGTACTGCCGCTGCCCGTCTCGACGCCGCCGACCGGCATGGAGCCGACCGCTGCTCCCTTGACCATGCCGCAGTTGGCGGGGGCCGTGGCTTCCTGGGGCAGTTTGGGATCCAGTTCGCTCTTGCCCTTGCCGAAGTCGTACTCCTTGTTGTTGTTCGGGTCGATGCCGTGCTGCACCACGTGGAGGTCCTTGATGTGGTCGGCGACCTCCTTCGACACGGTGATCGTGCGTGAGTAAGACAGGGTGCCGTCTGCCTTGGCGGTCGGCATCCGCTCCACGGCCAGGCCGCTCTTCTTGGACGTGTCGCCCCTGGTGGTCAGGGAGATGTTGATGTCCCCATACGCCGGCAGGCCCTCGGCGGTGGTGACGATGCCGTCACCGTCCTTGTCCGCGCTCGCGTCCGGGCAGTGGAAGTCGTGCCCGTCGGTCGAGCCATGGATGTGCTGGGCGTGCGGCTGCCCCGGGACCAGGCCCTCGGCCTCGATCTTCACCGTCAGCTCCCGGCCGTCCATGTCGAGCAGCACCGTGCCCTGCGAGCCGGACTTGTTCAGTGCCTCAAGGTTGATCTGGTACGTCTGATCCGCCTCGGCCGACGCGGCGGCATCGGAACCGTGTCCGTCATGGGCGTGCGCAGGTGTCACCGCGGCCAGCGACAACGCCGCAGGAAGGGCCAGTATGACGGTCATTCGGGCCGTACGCTGGGCTATCACGATCAGGCATCCCCTTTTGGTGGCCCAACTGGCATGCCAGTGAGCCTAGTTTGGTCACTCGTACCTGTGATTCGGAGCGAAGGCGGACGCGGATTGGTGCCCGTCCGAATTCACCAGGTGGTGGTCCTCCAGATCCAGGAGGGTGTCCCGCGTGAGCTTGTCGTGCTGGTTGTCCGGACGGGCCGTATCCGGGGGCTGCTCGGGCTGGTCTGCGGTGCTCGCCACAGGGTGCTCCTGGAGGTGGGGCGGGCTGATCCCGCCGTTCACCTTGTACAGGTGGGGTTTTCGGCTCCCGTGACACCGATCTTGAGAAGCCTGCCGGTCGTGACCGCATCGTGATCAACCGGAGGGGGAGAGTTCTCTCCCGTCAGCGGCCGGACTCTGTCCACAGGGCCGCGGTTCGAGCATTGGGTTCGAGGCCGCCGCGATCAGCGGGGCGGCCCGTCGTTAAGGAGCCGACATGCCCGACACCACGCCGCTCGCCCCGACGACCCCGCACACGGCCATCAGCGCCTTCAACTACCTCCGGGCCGTCCAGGCCGACGACGCCGACGTCGCCCGCGAAAATTCGCCGACGCCGAACCGCGGATGCCCGAGCTTCTTGTCGACGTCGCGACGCGGATCGTCGTCCCGGTCACCGCACTGCCCGGCCCGGAAGCCGGCGAGCCGTGCGAGGACACCTTCGCCCTGGAGGCCCTCGGGCACGTCTTCGTGACCTCGCTGCGGATCTGGGCGCAAGCCGGGCCGGACACGAGGAGTGAGCTGCCGCCAACCTGAATTCGCAGGTCAAAGGGCTGGTGTGCTCGATCCTTGGGGTGCTCGTGCTGGTCGTGGGCGGGAGCCCATCGAGAAGATCGTCTGGCAGGGGTCGGGATTGTCTCCGAAACGGCGTCAGGGGCGGCGCTCTGGCCCGTGCACCTGGGCTGGGGGCGCAGTCCGCTGCTGGCCAGCGCATGACATCCTGGCCCAGTGCTCCTGAACGATCCCGCCAGCAGTGTCGACCTCCGCCCAGTGCGCTATCAGTTCGCCACCGTGCGGGGCGACTCGTACGACGACAACTGGCTGGTCATTGAGGGCACGGTGGCGACTCCTGAGGGGAAGTGGTCCTTCGCCGATCCGTGTTTGCTCACCGATGAGGCCCGCCAGGTGTCCGCGTGGCTGCGCGCGGTGGCCGCAGGGACGGTGGACGTCACCGAACCTGATGCCGAAGGCGAGCTGTCGCCGGACACGTGGTTCATCGAGCCGGTCGTGGCTTTCAGCCTCGCCCATCGAATCGAGGGCGGGACCGCGGTGATCCGCGTTCATCTGTCTCTGGAGGCGGCACCTCCGTGGCAACAGGGCGATGATGGGGCTGACATCTACCAGTACGTCGTGGAGGTCAGGTTGGACGCCGCAGCGCTGCTGCACGCGGCTGACGAGTGGGACCTCTCTCTGGTTTCCCTCCCGCCCCGCTGATCCAGCCACCCGGCACTCCCCGGACAACCGATTCCTACCTGCTGGGGTCGGGTGCCCCTCCACGATCCGGTGCATGCTGGATCCCGAACTGCTGGAACGGATCACCGCGCGGCGCGCGGAACTGGACGGACTCGAAGAGCAGCTGGCCAAACAGCTGGCGGAAGTGCGAGCCGAGCGGGACGAACTCGCAGTCGCCGAGCGCGTCCTTGAACGGATGACCGGGCAGCTCGCCGAGGAACGCGCCTCCGCCGGTCCGGTGCCCGGGCAGGTGGGCGGCCGGGCGGTGATGCTGATCCCGCACCGCCAATCGGGCGTGGAGGAGGACTCGCTGCCGTGGGACTATCAGCGCATCATCGCCGCCGTGCGGCAGGCCGCCGGACCGGTCATTGGCCCGCGAGGTCGGCGAGGTGGTCGGGGTGGACGTCAGCGTGAAGGCCAAGCTGGAACCGCTACGCAGCAAGCTCGTCAGACTCGTCGATCGCGGCTGGCTCCGCAAACTGCCCGACGGCCGGTTCACCACCCGCCTGTCACCAGGAAAGCCACTACTCGGAGCGGACCGGCACGGGCGTAACCGGGGTGCCCCCGGCGGCCATTGGAATTATGTGACGAATACCAAAGAACGCACCGAGGACACCTGTCCGCTTGTCTACCAGTGCCGTCTGCCGCTGTCCACGCGCACCGTCAACCACCTCGCTGACCTGCTGCGACGCCGTCTGAAGGCAATCCGGTCCCGATGGCGAATCCCCCCGCCGGGGAAGATCACAGTGATCGTCCTGGCCGTACTGCGCCACGACCAGCGCCTGGCCGACATGGCCGGCGGCAACGACGCGTCCGAGTCCACCGTCCGCCGCTGACGCGACGAACTGATCGGACTGCTCTCCGCCCAGGCGCCCCGCCTGGACCGTGCTCTGAAGAAGGTCGCCAAGCAGGGCGGGGAGGTAGCCCTGATCGGCGGTACCCTCATCCGCACCAGGCGCCGCACCGGCAAGGCCGACCGGCGAAATTACTCCGGCAAGCACCGCAGCCACGGCCTGCACCTCTTTGCCCTGACCGATGAGAACGGGCGCTGATCTGGATATCCTCTGCCCGGCCCGGCCGCACCCACGACAACACCGCTGCCCGCTACGACCACATCCTGGCACACCTGCAAGCCGCCGGCCTCGGGGCGCTGGCCGACCTTGGCTTCCGCGGCCTGGACAACGACATCCTCGACCCCGTGATCGTCACCGGCTACACCGCCAGCCGCACCCACAAGCTCACCCCGGGTCAGGCGGAAGCCAACCGAGTCCTGGCCGTCGGACGCGCACCTGTCGAGCACGGCTTCGCCCACCTCAAGAACTGGCGGATTCTCACCAAACGTCGCACCAACCCCGCCCGCGCCACCCGACTTCTGCGGGCTCTGCTCGTTCTGACGAACCTCGAAATCAACCGCTGACGGGTGATCTTCTCCGTGGGCTCCCGCCCACGACCAGCACGAGCACCCCGAGGACCGACCACACCAGCCCTTTGACCTGCGAATTCAGGTTGGCGGAGGCTCAGTGAAGCTGTCATCATCCAGGCTTCGTCCCCCAGGTGTTGGCACCGACAGTGGTGGCCCGCTGGTGATCGATGACTTGGGCTTCGAGGTCGTGGTGTGCTTGTTGGCAAGACGGAGATCGGTCTGGGTTCTTTCGGGACGTTCTGACGGCGCATTCCGGCGCATGCTCATCGTCCTGGTCCTGACCCGGGCAGACCCGTTGAGGTCTCACGGCCAGCCGGGGGGACGGCACTGACGTGACCGCCAGCCCTTGGGAGGTCCGTTCGGCCGCGGCAGCCACTCGTCATCCGGTGGCGCCCCGTGCCTGTCCGTCCTCGGCACCGGCGGTCTGTTCGTGCTCTGATCGGGCGGCCTCGAGCAGGCGGCGCCAGGACGTGACCAGCGGACGTCGTCGCAGGAGGGCCCGCCGTTCGCGCTCGGTCATCCCGCCCCAGATTCCGTGCTCGATCCGGTGGTCGAGGGCGTGTGCCAGGCATTCGGTGCGCACCGGGCAGCCGGTGCACATGGCCTTGGCCCTGTTCTGAGCCGCGCCCTCGACGAACAGCTCGTCCGGATCTGCGGTCCGGCAGGCCGCTCTCTCGCCCCAGGTCTCCGGTTCGTCCCCGACCACCCCGATGCCGTCCTCTCCCCGGTCCGGCCCGCCGCCCTCCCCCGACAGGCGCAGTGCCAAAACCGTACGGCAGGCGCGCGGGGCATGAGACATCGTCGCGTGACGGCATCCTTTCGGGTGACGGGGGGGTTGACGACGGGCCGGCACCACGTCCGACTCAGCCGGTGGCCGAGCAACCGGGCGTCGCTGGCAGCGATGCCTCGCCGGTCAGGGCACTGGTGCGCCGCCTGATCGCCGCGAACATTTCGGCGCGGTCTTCCTTGATCGGGTAGTCGATCCGGTCCTAGCGCAGTTGGAGGGCGGCGGTGCGATCCGGTGACTTCAGCAGAACAAGGCCGAGGCTTTCTCCGGGCGTCAGGTCGCGGTGGCCGCAGAGTTCCAGCGGAGACCGTGGTGCGGGTCGGTCAGGGCCTGCACCAGTTCGGCGCGGCGCAGGCCGGTGTCGGAGTCGTGCTCGAGCTGGAGGATCCACCACTCCCCCAGGCGCGCTTCGTGTCCGACGACCTGGGGGACGGCGACGGTGTGGAGGGGGCCGAGGCGGCGGAGCAGTCCGCTGGGAAGCCAGGCGGCGTCGCGCCAGGTGAACTCGTGGGCGATGGGCTGACGTTCGGTGTCCCACTGCTTTTCGTAAGGGGTCCAGGCGTCGCCGGCCAGCCAGCAGGCTTCTCCGCCGTTGCTGTGGATCCGCTGCGCGAGGTTCGTCTCGGCCTTCTGGAAGGCGCGGCGCGAGGGACCGGTGAGCCGGATGCTGGTCGGCTGTCCGAGTCGGCGGAGTTCGATGCCGCGATCAGTACGTGCACGGATCCGGACGCCGTTGAGCCCGTAGATCTTCTCTCGTCCGGTGCGCATCGGTGAGCGGCACGGCATCAGCCCGCTCAGCAGGCTGTCAAGGCTGGCGTTGCTCTCCAGATGGAGCTGGATGCGAGGTGGGCTGTACGTACCGGATGCCGAAGGGGTACTCGAAGAAGTGCCTTTGCACACTGAGGACCCAGGAGAACGCCTCCGATGCGAGGAGGAGTTGGTCGTACTGGGCCGGTGACGGGATGAGCGGTGCGCCGGGCTGCACGGCAGTGACGGCTGCACACGCGGCGGCCCGGTGGGGGCACCGGTGTAGAGGGCATAGGTCCGAGCGCGGCTGCTGATCTGGTTGGCCGGCATGGCTTCAGGCACCTTTCACTCCGCTCCGCTGGCCCGCGAAGCATGAGTAACAGGCACTGGCGTGCGGTGTTGCGGTCGGTGAGACGGGTCGGGTCGAAGCCGAGCTTCTTCACCTCCGCCTCGAACCAATGGGCCGAGGTTCGCGCAGGAGCAGCAGACCGATGCCGCGGCGACACTGTAGCGGCGAGGCGAGGGCATGGCGGCACGCCGCACCGTGTGACCTTTGTGCTGCCTTCGGTTGTGGTGTCGGCCGGATACGCGGGCGGGTTAATACTCCAGCTGTAGATCGTGATCTTCACGTCTGCATTGCGGCTTGTCGCCGGTAATGGCTGCTGCGGGACCGTGCTTGATGGCGGCGTCGCCAGTCGGACCAGCCCAACCTGTGGGCTGCGTCGTGAACCGGTTGGACGACGAGCGTGACGAACAGGCGCTGGATTTCGTTGCAGGAAACCGGGACCAGGTCGGCCGGTCCGGGACGACGGGCGTGTTCGTCGGCGCGGACGACAGCGAGGAAGGCGTGGGCGAGCATGGCGAGGGTGACCCAGCGGGTCCAGGAGGGCGCCAGGCAGCGCCACCCTCGTTCGCCGGTCTGTCTCAGTGGTGCCAAGCACGCCCGCCGGTGTTGTGGATGAATCGCTGCAGCACCTTGAGGGTGGTGAGGTACTCCGTGTCGGAGATGCCCGCGTGCCGCTCCGCCCGCAGCTCGTCCTGGAGAGCCGCGGCCTTGTCGTAAAACGCCCTGCCCTCCCTCGTGATACGGAGGCGTCCCTCGGCATCCTCGGTGATCCAGCCGTGGGCAATGGCCTGGTCGATCTCCGCCTCCATGGCCTCCGGACCTGCGTCGAGGTAGTTCCGGAGCAGGCGGGACACCTCGTCACGGGTTTTGACGGTGTCGGCACGGGCAATCTGCGCGAGAACCCACCACTGCGGCTGGGTAGTGCCGATCCCGGCGAGGGCTTCCCGGGTACGGGTGACGACAGCCTTGTAGGCCGCCCAACTCCAGTAGCCGATCGGCTGCTCGATCAGTTCGGCGTCGCTGTGTGAGTACTCCATGGGTCGACCCCTCCGCCTTCGCATGAGCTGGTTCAAGGAGATCGACCGTAAAAGCTCAACCTCACTTGAGGTCAAATACGCTGACCCATGCCATCTCCGCTCCGGCCGCGACCTCCTGGCCTGGAAGAAGCGGGCGGCGTAGACAGCGGCAAGGACGACGGCCAGGTGCCGGGTGCGGTCCTGGGTCCCGCACAGCGTCTGCCGGAGGGCGCGGCGTATCGGCGCGGCAGGAAAAGGGGAGGCGGCTGCCCGGGCCGGCAGCCGCCTTGACGATCATCGTTTCGCCCGGTCAGCCCCGGACGATGTTCTGCGCCTGCGGCCCTTTCTGGCCCTGCCCGATGTCGAAGGTGACGTGCTCGCCCTCCGTCAGCTCCCGGTAGCCGCCGCCCTGGATCTCGGAGTAGTGCGCGAAGACGTCCGGGCCTCCACCGTCCTGTTCGATGAAGCCGAAGCCCTTTTCGGAGTTGAACCACTTCACGGTGCCGCTGGCCATGCTCTCGATCCTTCGTTCATGCCTGGGAGCAGCCCAGCTCTCCGGGCGTGCTCCAGCTCCTGCAGCAGGAGCCGCAATCGTTGTACCCCGTGCTGTCCCGATTATCCGACGGCAGGCACACCTTCGCCCGAGGCGGGACAGCCACCGCAAGCCACGGTTCTCGAACCGGGGGACCGCGATGCGGCCTGATGGCAGTCGGCGACGTGGCGTGACACCGACGCCGGCCACGTGGACAGCGCAACCGCCGCGAGGGGCCAGGCTGGAGGCGCGCTTCCACAGGCGCTGACACCAATCTCGGAGAACCTGTGGGCCGTGACCGTGTTACAGGGGGCCTCGTCCTGCGATGGCGCCGCCGGGGTCGTCCAGCAGGGCGATGCGGGCGGTGATGCGTTTGCCGACCGGCTCCCGCTGGACCTCGAAGCCCTGAGCGACGGCCATGACGATCTCCAGCCCGTGCTGCCCCACCCGTCCGGCATCCGCGGCCCGGGCCACCGGCAGCACCGGATCGCAGTCCCACACCACCACTTCGACCATGTCACCGGCGATCCGCAGGTCCATCAGCACCGGGCCGGGTGCGTACTTGCGGGCGTTGGTGACCAGCTCGCTGACCACCAGCTGCGTCAGGTCCACGGCGCGCTGTGAGACGGGCAGACCGTGTTCCGCCTGCACCCGGGTGAGGAACCGTGCTGCCAGGTGGCGGGCCTGGGCGATGTCCGTGCCGTCGCCTTCCAGTGCCACGGTGGTCTGTATGGTCTGCTCGCCTGGTGCGGTGCCGTCCTCATTCACAGGAACCGGTTCCATCGCGGCCCGCTTTCACTGTCCCATTCACACCCCCGCGAGTAACCGCGTCCACGCGGATATACGCTCCACACTGCTGCGCAGGCTCCCCACCGGCACAGCAGCATCGCCCGGACGTGCAGGGCAGCACTTCAGGCCGAAGGTCTTGATGTGTAAGTATCACCGAATGGCTGAGGGACGAATGACGGACACCGGGCGAACCGAACAGGTCGGCGGGCTGTCGGTCGTGGCCACCACCACGGACGGCATCCGCGTGCTGACCCTGGCCGGAGAGATCGACCACCACACCGGCGACCAACTGCGTCAGGCACTGGACGTCACCGGCGTCTCCCGGCCCCGCATCGTGATCGACATGCGCCAGGTCACCTTCATGGACTCCAGCGGCATCAACATCCTCATCAACGCCTACCAGGACGTCACCGCAGCCTGCGGCTGGCTACGACTGGCCGCACCCACCGACTCCGTCCTGCGCGTCCTGCAGCTCGTCGGCGTCGACGACATCATCGACTGCCACCCCACCCTCCGCGAAGCCCTCGCCCCCTGACCCGATCACCACCTCCTCACCAGCGCCCAGGTGGCTCACGGGCTGCGGGGAAGACAGCCGGTCATGTCCTGGACGCTGCCCGAGCCAGCACGCACCCTCCGCCGTGAACGCCCCCGGCCCGACGCCGGGAGGGGCGGGCGAGCCCACGTGGGGCCGGTTCCGGGCGGCCCGTCCTGGCCGACGCGGGCCGGGTGATGCTGCCCTCCACATGCGGCACGGAGACGGGCCCTGCATTTTTCGGAGGCCGTGGAAGAGGCAGCCCGGCCTACAGCGGATCTCAATGTGCTGCACCCCGGGCGGGCGGCCGAAGCGAAGGGGGACGGCTTCCGGGCCGGCTTGCCCGTGGACGTCGGCCACGTCATGGAACACGAGGGGACCGGCAGGAATACGGGTACGTACCCGTATCCTGGTCGGCGAGGTGACGGGAGGGGCGGCAGCATGCCGGATGCCAACGTACGAATTCCCGAAGAGGCAAGGACCGGCTGGCCGCCATAGCGGCGGAGGGGGGCCTGTCCCTGCGCGCTTACCTGGCGCGTCTGGCCGAGACGCTGCTCACCCCGCGTGAGCGGGCGGAGCGGGCCGAGCGGGTGCGCGGCGCTGCAGGAGTGGAGCGGTTACGCCCCCACGCCCGCGGAGCAGCACGACCTGGACGCGGAGCTGGACCGGCGTCTGGCACAGGCGACGCGGGCGGCCGACCGGTGAGCGACGCCATGCGTATCGTCCTGGACGAGACGGCGATGGCGGCGGCCGGGAAGGGCAACCTGCTCGCGTCCCGGCTGTCCCACCGCGCTCACACCGAGTCGGACTGGTTCCTGTACGTCCCGGCGTGCGCGCTGGTGGAGGCGGACCGCGCCCGGCCTGAACGGCCAAGCACATCGCGGCGCTGCCCGGCGCCACCGTCCTCGAACTGGACCTCCCCGCCGCCCTGGCGGTGGCCCGCCAGGAGACGTGGGCACAGGCCCACGTCGAGTACGCCGCGCAGCCCACGGCGGACCGGCCCGAAGGTGCCATCGTCGCCACCACCGAGCCGGAACGCTGGCACAGCCGGCCGGTACGGGTGCTGGACCTCAACCCCTGACACCACGGGGCTGCGGGCCGGCGGCCGGCTCTCCCCAGAGTGCGGACGCCGGGTGCGCAGAGCGCGAGTCAGCCGTCCGGAAGGCCGGTGGCAAACCGCGCGCGGGCGAAGTCGCTCCATCCGCTCCGGCATCGGGTCGATGGCCTATGAGGTCCGGTCCCGCGGGCAGGTGCAGCGGGCCAGGAGGGCCTGATCACGACGACGGATAAGGTCAGCTGCTCGACGTCACGGGCGACTGGCGGGCCGCGCGCCCCGCGATCCCTCGCGCTGCGCGTCTTCGTCGTGTGGACGCGAACTTCGACGAAAAACCGGATGGCCCGCCGCGGGCCGGGGGGCCGGAGCCGCTCGCCGATGTTCGTGGCGCGGCCGGGGATGACCGCCTGATGAACGCCCCCCGCGTCCTCCCGCGAGGAGGCCGTGTCGACTGCCGCCAACGGCCTCTACCTGATGCTCTCCCAGCCGCCCGCCGAGGACTGGTCGGCCGCCCCCCGTCCACGACGTCTTCAGCGTCTACGGCCTGTGGCGCGCCGCGCAGGACACCGAAACCACCCTGGGCCTCGATCCCGACCAGACCTGACACCACCGGCCGGAGCGCCACCACTCGAGCGATGTCCCGCCGGAACGGCCTCGCGGTATGGCCATCGTCGGGGGTGATCGTCAAAGGTGGGTCGGTGAGCAACAAGTATCCCATTGTGACGGTACGACAGCGCGGCGCCCGGATGGCGGGCTGAAGTCGAGTGGACTCTGCTGTGGATCGAGAACACCGCCAGCCAGCTGGCTGAGGGCCGGTCGTAGGAGACAGGGCAGCATCTGGTGGAAGGGACCGGTCCGGGGTGACGACGCTGCCGGAGCCGGTCTTCGGGGACATGGCGCGACCGGATCGCGGAAGCGTGGCACGCAAAATATGACGTCGCGCGGGTGGGTGAATATCTGTGCCCGCGGGCGGAGATTTCATCGGAACATGCGGGTAGATTCTCTGCAGCACTGAGCAGGGTGGCGTTCTTCACCGCACACTGGCTGCTGCGGCGTGCTACTGTCGATCTCAGTTGCAGTTGTGGTTCCCGAAACTTCAAGTGCTCTCCGGTCGGCCCTGTGCCGCTGGGAGCGCTTTTGTATTTCCGGTCTTTTCCGGGCGGGGTGATCATCGCGGCGACACGAGGTCGCACGGTGCGGATCCCGTATGCACTGCCCCCAAAGGAGATATGACATGGCTGCTGGTACCGTGAAGTGGTTCAACGCGGAAAAGGGTTTCGGCTTCATCGAGCAGGACGGTGGCGGCGCTGATGTGTTCGCCCACTACTCGAACATCGTCGCCCAGGGCTTCCGCGAGCTGCTGGAGGGCCAGAAGGTGACCTTCGACATCGCGCAGGGCCAGAAGGGCCCGACGGCCGAGAACATCGTTCCCGCCTGACGCTGACTGTCGCTTACTTGCAGCTGGGGCCCGCATCCCTCGGGGTGCGGGCCCCAGCTGCATGCGTTTCCCGCAGCGGTTTTCGCCTGTGGACGACAACCAGGACGTCGTGGGCTCACCACACACGGATCGTCCTTCAGGGGTGCAGACGCGCCCCTTCATAGATACATCGCAGTGGACGCTCCAAATAGTGAGTCCACACCGCGCCCGCTTCATTTCAGCGCCTGCACGGATTTTCTGTCCGTCGGATTCGCTGCCGCGTTCCACCGGCCCATTCTTGCAATTCTCCGTGCGCTCGCTGCTGCGGGAATTCCTTGATATGTGCCGCCATCGAGGAAGGTTCCGCATGAACCGCACACGCACGAACGACCGCTTCACCCGTATCCGTAACGGCAGCTCGGACTCCGGCAGGGGTGGCAGCCGATCCGGTTCGCCGGCCCCGCGCCGGTCCGGCGGACCGAGTCGCTCCGGTGGTCACGGCCGTCGGCCCGCCGCGATCCAGGGGGAGTTCGCCCTCCCCGAGACGATCACCCCCGCGCTTCCCGCCGCCGAGGCGTTCGCCGATCTCGGCATGCCCGGGCAGCTCCTGGCCGAACTCGGCAAACAGGGTGTGACCGCACCGTTCCCGATCCAGGCCGCGACGCTGCCGAACTCCCTCGTCGGCCGCGACGTGCTCGGCCGTGGGCGTACCGGTTCCGGCAAGACCCTCGCCTTCGGGCTGGCGCTGCTGGCTCGTACGGCCGGGCAGCGCGCCGAGCCCCGGCAGCCGCTCGGGCTGATTCTCGTACCAACGCGTGAGCTGGCGCAGCAGGTCACCGACGCCCTCGCCCCGTACGCCCGCTCCGTGAGGCTGCGCCTCGCCACGGTCGTGGGCGGAATGTCGATCGGCAGGCAGGTGAGCGCGCTGCGCGGTGGCGCCGAGGTCGTCGTCGCCACGCCGGGACGCCTCAAGGACCTCATCGACCGTGGCGAGTGCCGGCTGAACCAGGTTTCCATCACTGTCCTCGACGAGGCGGATCAGATGGCCGACATGGGTTTCATGCCGCAGGTCACTGCCCTGCTCGACCAGGTGCGCCCCGAAGGGCAGCGCATGCTGTTCTCCGCCACCCTCGACCGCAATGTCGACCTGCTCGTGCGCCGCTACCTGACCGATCCCGTGGTGCACTCCGTCGACCCCTCGGCCGGCGCGGTCACGACGATGGAGCACCACGTGCTGCACGTCCACGGCGCCGACAAGCACACGGCCACCACCGAGATCGCCGCACGCGACGGCCGCGTGATCATGTTCCTCGACACCAAGCACGCCGTCGACCGCCTCACCGAGCACCTCCTCAACAGTGGGGTACGGGCCGCCGCCTTGCACGGCGGGAAGTCGCAGCCACAGCGCACCCGCACCCTGGCGCAGTTCAAAACCGGGCACGTCAACGTGCTGGTCGCCACCAACGTCGCGGCGCGCGGCATCCACGTCGACAACCTCGACCTGGTCGTCAACGTCGACCCGCCGACCGACCACAAGGACTATCTCCACCGCGGCGGCCGCACGGCCCGTGCCGGCGAGTCCGGCAGCGTCGTCACCCTGGTCACCCCGCATCAGCGGCGCGGTATGACCCGCCTCATGGCAGCGGCCGGCATCGTGCCGCAGACCACTCAGGTCCGCACCGGCGAAGAGGCCCTGCACCGCATCACCGGCGCCCAGGCCCCGACCGGCATTCCGGTCGTCATCACCGCACCGGTGGCCGAACGCGCCAAGAAGCGCGGCGCCACCTCACGCGGCCGACGCCGTCCCGCCCCGGCGACCCGGCGCGCCCTCGCACGCGAATTGACTGCCGGTGCGGCCGCATAGGGCGTGGTCAGGAACCCCGCCTATCTGCGCAGGAGACACCCTTTGACACTGGTCCAGTTGCAGACCCGCTCCGTGAGCGCTCACCCCGTGCACGGACGGTGGCCGACGCCATGGACGCGGTCGGGCCGCAGGTCTGGTACGACATGACCGTCGAGATGGCGTTGTCCGTCATCGCTGCCGCCCGTGCGCAGTATCTGGTCGTCCGCGACGAGGACGCCGGATGCGTGGGCCTGGTCACCCAGGTCCAGCTCACCGCCGTCCGGGACAGCTCCGGATACACCGACCGGATCCGCCTGGGTGCCATCACCGACACCAGCGGGCCGTTCGTCTCACCGTTGGCAACGAGGGCCGAAGCCGAGGACGCGATGTCCTGTGAGCGGCTCGCGCCCGTGCCCGTGGTCGACGAACACGGCAGCGCCGTGGGCGTCCTCGCTCTCTCCCGCTGAACCGCTGCACGGCGGTCGGTCATCACCCGCCAGGACCGCCGCGATTTCAGCGTCAGCGAAGTCCTGAGGGCCATGGCCCGCCTCGGCTTCACCTGCCGCACCCTTACCGAAGCCGCACCCACCCGCACCGAAAGCCCTTTGCAGCGGGCTCCCGCGATGCTCGGCACTCCCCTGTCCGTCTGACCGACGCGACAGAAGTCCGCCGACACCAGAACAGCGGTGAGGGCCCGACCGGCACACCGCCGGTCGGGCCCTCACCGCATGCTGCCTTCCCCGATCGGTGTGCGAGCGGGGTGACAGCACCGTAACGCCGGAGTGGATCCTGCTATTCGGTCAGTAGACGGCGAGGGAGATGGCGATGTAGTGCGCGGTGAAGGCTGCCACGGTCAGAGCGTGGAACACCTTGTGGAAGCCGAACCAGCGGGGCGAGGGGTTGGGGCGTTGGACGGCGTACGCCACCGCTCCCGCGCTGTAGAGGAGACCGTCGGCCACAACCAGGGTGACTACGGCCGCTCCGCCGGTGTGCAGGAAGTCTGGCAGGTAACGCACCGGTGCGCGCCCGGGTGCGGGAGCCCAGCCGGTCCGCGCGACGCACGGCCTGGACCCGGACCCTCAGCGCGTCGGCGGCGAGGGCGGGCTCGCTCGTACGGCGAGGCGGTCCGCTTGCGGGTCAGCGCAGCACGGCCTGGTTCTCGGTGTCGTGGGGGTACAGGGCGTGCAGGTCGGCGGTCATCATGCGGCGGCTGGCCGGACGGGTGTAGCCGTCGATGACCGCCTGCACGATCTGTTCGTCCAGGCCCGTCTGGTGGGGCCGGCCGCGCAGGCTGCGGGAGAGGCGGCGGCGGGTTTCGGCGAGCAGGTGGTGTCGTTCGAACGCGCCGCGCATCACGTAGACCACGGCGTCGACGTCGACGGCGGCCAGCGCTGTGTCGATCACCGGCCGCACCCGCGCCCACACCGCCGCGGCCGCCGCCCGCGCCCGCTCCGCGAGCCGGTCGACGACGTCGGCGCCGTAGGCCTGGATCGTCGAGGCCCGCCACCGTTTGCGCAGTTCGGTCGAAGCCCTTCGAGGTTGCCGGGGGCGGTGGGTGCCTACTCCTGGTGAAGGGAGGGTGCGGCGGTGGCGTTGTTGCATCCAGGCCGGCTGGAGGTCTGGGCCGACGCGGCCGGCGTGCGGGGGCGCATTCGCCGTTTGGTGCGTTTCTCCTACCAGGTGACGGGCAGAGTTCTCGGGCCGCGGATGGGTCCCTTGCGTAGGAACTCCACTTCAGTGGTGGGGATGGCGAGTTGGAGGCGGGGGAAGCGGTCGAGTACGGACCTGATGGCGATCTCGGCTTGCATGCGGGCCATCGCGGCGGCCAGGCAGTAGTGGGGGCCGTGTCCGAAGCTGAGATGGGCCACGTTTTCCCGATCGAAGTCGAGGGTGTCAGGGTCGGGGAAGACGGTGGGGTCGCGGTTGGCGGAGAGGTAGGAGTTGTAGACCACGTCGCCTGCCCGGATCAGGTGGCCGCCGACTTCGACGTCCTCGGTCGCGATGCGGGGGATGCCGACGCCGTTGCGGTGGGGAACGTAGCGGAAGAGCTCTTCCACGGCCCGGGGCAGCAGTTCCGGCTCGCGACGCAGCTGGCTGAGGTGTTCGGGGTGGGTCAGCAGGGCGTACATCATCGAGCCGCTGTTGTTCCGTACGGCATGGCCGCCGCTGACGTAGACCGCCGTGGCCAGGGAGACGGCTTCAGCGTCGGTGATCTCCCCCGCAGCCACGGCGCACGCCAATTCTCCGGCCAGGTCGTCGCCCGGTGCGTCGCGGCGGGTGTCCAGGAGATCGGTGATGCGCCGGCGGGTCACCTCGCGGGCCGCCTTGCTGCGCGCTGTGTCCCCGGTGACGGACAGGGCCTCTTCCGCTGTCGCGGCCCAGTGGCGCCAGTCGCCCTCCTCAGTCCCCAGCAGGGAGCAGATGACCGCGATGGGGAAGGGGCCCAGCAGGTGCTCCATCAGATCGGCCGGTGCTCCGGCCTGGTGCATGCTCTCGAGCAGCTCGGCCGCCGTGTACTCAGCGACCGGGCGCAGCCGTTTCATGGCCTTGGTGGTGAAGGCCCTGGCGACGACCCTGCGCAGGTGGGTGTGGCGGGGCGGGTCGATGTACTGAAGTCCTGCGGTCTGCGAGGCGACGGGCTCGGGAAACATGCTGGTCACGCAGCGGCCCACGACGTGTTCACGGACGAAGCGCGAATCGGAAGTGACGAAACGGACATCCTCGTAGCGAGTCACCAGCCAGGCATGCCCCGACCCGTGCGGCAGCTTGATCCGCGTGACCGGTTCGCCGCTGAGAACCTCGTCCAGGAAGGGATCCGGTGTGAGAGCGGGCAGGTCATCAACCGGCCAGAACCTCACCTGCGGAGCTTGAGCCCCAGTAGTCGAATCGAAGGTCATACCCCCCTCCTTCCCCATGGCGCCTGTGGGCCGGCGACATGTCACTCCCCCGGCCCCGCCATCATCAGGCTTGCCAGGGTCCGTCCTCAAAGATCATCCGGTTGTAGATCATGGTGGCGTGGTACGTCGTCATGAACTCACTGACCGGGAATGAGTTACTCGCTCCGCTGATATCCCGGGCCGTGACGGGGCTGCCTCGCGTGGAGGACCGGCAGGTCATCAACGGGATGGTCTACAAGATCAGCACCGGGATCTCCTGGCGTGATTTCCCGGAACGCTACGGCCGTGGAAGACCGTGTACACCTGCTTCCGCCGCTACGCCCTTGACGGGGTGTTCACCCCAGCCCTGCAGCAGATCCAGGCCCATGCCGAGGCGGCCGGCGACTCGACCGTTCATGGATCGGTCTGCTGTCCCGTTCCATGACGACGGTCCCGGCGAGTGGCAGGCAACGAACACCGCGATATCACTGTGCGGCCGCGGCCGGTTCGCCGGCTGTGCTGGGGTGCCGGTACCCGCACCGGCTGGTCAGCGGTGGGACGGGGCCGGCTCAGGACGGGCCAGTGCGACCCAGACGGTGTCGGGGCGCAGGGGCAGCGTGGTGTAGCGGATGCCGGTGGCGTCGCGCAGGGCGTTGGTGAGTGCGGCGGCGACGGGGTTGAAGGGGAGTTCACTCATCGGTTTCGGGTTCGGGTTGCTGTGCGGGCGGGCGAAATGGATCTCGGTTGCGGGCAGGTCGCCCAGGCGTCCGTCCAGGATTCGCACGTGTCCTGTCGTGGGGTCGACAGGACACGGAACCACCGAGCGCTGATGGCCACCGGCCGGGCTGCCCTCTTCGGGAGGGCAGCCCGGCCGGTGGCCGTGAGGTCGTTACCGGTTGGCCCGGGTGTGTTCGTGGAAGGTGGTGAGCGGGACGACGGTTCGGGCGCCGGGAGCGTGCATCGCGTCGGTGTCCGGCCGGAAGGAGGACGGCTCCGTCTTCGCATGGGCGGCTGCCGCGTCCCTCATCTGCTTGAGCAGGCTGCGGCAGGCGCGGATGACGGCGCGTCCGGTGATGCGGATGCCGGTCGAGGCGAAGCCGCCGCTGTCGTGGTCGAGGAGGTCGGTGTCGGCCGGCCGCAGGTGGATGCGGTCCGGTTCGGTGTGCAGCGTGGTCGCGGCGATGCGGCGCAGGACGGCGGGGGTCTGGCTGCCGAACTCGGGGGCGCCGATGACGAGGTCGTAGTGCCCGTCCGCGCGCAACGCGATGCGGGCGCGGGCGACGTGCCCGTCCATGGGCTCGGTGTGCAGCGCGGTCACGGCCATGCCCTCTCCGGTCAGCTCACCGGGGCGTACCTGTGGGGGGCTGTTGGACAGACGGCGGGCACGGGCCGTGCGCAGCACGTCCAGGCACTGGTCCAGGCCGGTGTCCATGACCGGGTGCCGTCCGCCCACGCCGGGGAACAGCCGTGGGGTCGCCGGGGCGCAGACAGGCTGTGCGACGGACGGTCAGCGGGTCGTTGCCGAGGATGCGGGCGAGTTCGTCGAGGGCGGATGCCATGGTGAACGCGATCCGGCCGGCGCCGTAGCCGCGGAAGGCTCCGGAGGGCACGTTGTGCGTACGGACGCTGTATCCGTCGACGGCGATGTTCGGGCAGCGATAGAGGCTGATGCCCGCTGTGCAGCCTTCTCTCAGGACGCCGGGGCCGTGGTTGCCGTAGGCGCCGGTGTCCGCGACGACGCGGAGCCGTACGGCGGTGAGGGTTCCGTCGCGGCGGGCGCCCAGGGTGACGTGTACGTGAAAGGGGTGGCGGGTGGTGGTGGCGGTGAGTTCTTCGGCCCGAGAGTGCTCTAGTTGCACCGGGCAGCCGGTGCGCAGCGCGGCGAGGGCGGCGAGGTCCTCGGCCAGCAGGTCCTGCCTGCCGCCGAAGGCGCCGCCCAGGCGGGCGGCGGTCACCCGGACGCGTTCGGGCGGCAGCTCGAAGATCTTGCACAGGCGCCGGCGTACCAGGTGGAGGGCTTGTGTGGTGGTGTGCACATGGAGGCGTCCGTCCGCAGTCGTCCAGGCGCGCGACGCGTGGCACTCCAGGGCGGTGTGCTGTTCCCGCTGGGTACGGAAGGTGCCCTCGTAGACGGTGTCCGCCTCCCTCAAGCCGCCATCGAAGTCGCCGGGCGCGCAGATGGATCTCGTCGACCAGGTTGCCTTCGGGATGTACGCGGGGCGCGTGCGGGTGCAGCGCCTCTTCGGGGTCGGTAACGGCTGGCAGCACCTCGTACCTGACGCGGATCAGCCGACAGGCCCGCTCGACGAGGGCAGGAGTGTCCGCGACGACGGCGGCGATGCGCTGCCCGGCGTGGCGCAGGGTCGGCGTGTCCGCGGTGGCCGCGGTGTTGTGAGAGGAGGTGACGGGGGTGGAGCGGCGGCAGGTGGCCAGGGCGTGGTCGACGGAGAGCGGGTCGTACTTCTTGCGCAGCCGGTCCTCGGTGCGCTTGGCGATCGGGGCCAGGTCGGCGAGCGGCTCGCCCTGGGCGCGCTGGCGGACAACGACCCTGATCGCCTCGTCCACCAGATCCCGGAGGGCGACGAAGCGCTCGAGGAGTTCCGTGTTGGGCGCGGCGACGCTGTAGGCGCTGTGGAGCAGGTACTCGGAGCTGACGGTGCAGTCCTCGGCGATGTCGCGCAGGGCCTCGGTGCAGCGGCGGGCGCGGGATGTCATGACAAAACGTTCCGTGTCGGTGTGTTGCGGGTCGGCTTCGGCCCCTTCTGCGGCGATCCTGCTGCGGCCGAGGCCGTTGAGTGCTGCTGCTTTCGCAAGAGAGCGGCGGGGTCGGCAAGCGTGTCCAGTTGTACGGCACGCGCACCTCGCCGCCAACGCAGCACTGACCTGGTGCCCGCTATGAGGTTGCTGGGTGCGCCGGCCTGGCCATGCCCAGTGCCGTATCCGCGGTTGCGTAGCTCTGCCACACCGATCGAGGCGACGCCTTCGAGGATCTTCTTGACGCCATCTGTGCCGTCGGGGCCCGGAGTGACCGACGATGTACCACACCCCTTTACCGAAGGGATCAACTCCCTTACTTTGAAGGCGTTTTGACCGGCGTTTCGCTAGGCTCTTCGCGTATGGACGAGGAGCTGCGGCAGATGGCGTTGGAGGTTCTCGAGGACATTGCGCACTGGTCGCTCAGATCGTCGGGCTGGGAGCGGGTCGGCCGAGGGCTCGCGGACATGGAGCGGACTCTGCGGGCCTCGGACGTCACGGGATTCCGGCGGGCCGTCGCAGATGTCGAAATGGCGGGGCCCCATCGCATCTCGGGAGTGGAGGAGGCGTCTTCCCTGCCGTTCCCCGAGGTGTACCGGGAGCGGGTCAATGAACTGATCCACTGTTTGCACGCGACCCGGGACGAGTGGCCGTCGTCTGAGGCCGCGAACGCGAGCGGGCCGGGTCCGCGTGATTGAGGGCGAGGCCCTTGGGGTGCACGTGTTCGTCGTCACGGGCGGCGAGCACCGCGCGGCCGCGCTCTCCTTCGTCCGGGCCCTGTGGGTCCAGTGCGGCGCGAGACTCGGCATGACGGAGCCGGTGCCAGGGGTGGGTGTGGGTATGGAGCCGCGAGGCGGCTGGGCCGCGCACACGAAAGGGCTGCTTGCGGTCAGGAGCAATACCGGTTCCGGTGTGCGGCAGGCCGTGCTGCGACGGGACCACGACGTCCTCTGCCTCTCGGTCATGCTCGCCCCAGATGCCGCCGAGAACTTGGGGTGGGCGGAGCTGGACGCGCAGTGGTCCGGTGTCGTCCGAGCCGCTGGACCGGGGGCAGCGGCGCCCAACTCCGGAACGTTGGGGGAAGCCCGGCTGTATCTGGCCAGGCTGGTCGACCCTGGCGCCCAGCCCGCTGCCGAGCCGACCGGCGCATTGACGGCGACGGTACGGTCACGCGCGCCTGGCGCACCGGATCGGGTACCGGACGGAGTGGTGACCCCCCAGGAATTCGCCGTCTGGGAACTCTCGCCAACCGCCGATACGCGGATCGTACGTCGCTTGGTCGTCGTGGCCGGGCACGAGCAGGACCCCGAGCTGACGGCCTGGGCATGGACCGACCGGAACCTGAATCTGCCGCCGCTGGCGAAATATCTGCTGAACGCCGCCAAGCTCCGTTACGAACTGCGCGTGTGGCGAGCCGCCGAGGACATCGCCACGCTCCGTGCCGCCACGGACGCCGCGATCAAGGCCTTGTTGGAACGGACCGCTGTACCGGCAGGGCCGAGCCGGCAAACGGAAATCATCAGAGCCAGCCATGCCCTGGTGGCTCTGCAGGCCCGTGAGCGTGGCCTCGTCGACCGTTCGACACTCAGCCGCGAAATGGCCCGGACCGTCGACATCGCCGCTGCCAACCTCGCCCTCTTCGCCGGTGACGAGTCACTCGGCGGGCCGTTCGCCGACGATCGGGCGCTGGCGGACTGGCTGGTCCAGCGCCTCGACGACGAAGCCACGTATATGGAGGCCGCGGTGCGCCGATGCGAACAAGTCGGCTCGCTTGCCGACCAGTTGGTGCAGCGGAGCCGACAGCGTCGCCAGGAGACGGTCAACCTCGGCCTGACCGGCGCGATCGGAGCCATCGTGATGAGTCTCGGCGCCATCCAGGCACTGCAGTACACCGTGCCGCTGCCCGGCCCGGTGAAGCCGGCCGTCGTCACGGCTCTGGGCACACTCGCCCTCCTCGCGTCGCTCGTCGTGCTGCGGGTCGTAGCGCCGGAGCGGCGCTGGTCACTGGTCCTCGTTCGGCTGGGGGCGGGAACGGTCGGCGCGGCCCTGGCATGGATCGGTGTGGCGGCGTTCTGGGGCCGGGGTGCCGGGGCGGGGACGACCTGGGCCGGGGCCGCGGTGGGCGCGGCCTGGGGAGTGCTCGTCTCCTTCGGATCCTTCGGACGCGACAGGGGGCACTGACCGGACCGGACCGGGGGACGTCGGCGGCACGGTCCGCCTGGTCGAGATCATCCTCGGGAGAGGCGGTGTTGCTGCCATGGCCTACAGCAGTTCGTGGCGTGGTTCGGGGTGGGGAAACGAACGGCCCCAGCAGTCGCGCAAGGTGGGCGCCCACAAGATCGTCGTCGGGTACTCCCAGATCGCGGAGGCATTCAAACTGGGCCTCGCGGCGCAGGTCGCCGCGCTGGCCGGCCGGGACCGGGGCCGGCTCGACATGGCGATCACCCACTTCCGGCGCGCCGTCGTCGCGGCGGCCGGTGACGACCCGCACCGGGGCAAGTACGCCAACGGTCTCGGTGTCGCCCTGCTCGACCGCCATCGGCTCACCGGAGACGTCGGTGATCACGACGAGGCCCTCGACCACCTGGTCGCCGCCTTCGACGCCTCCGCCCCGCAGACGATGGGCCGCGCCCGAGTGCTGCGCAACCTGTTCGACGCCCTGGAGCTGCGGCTGTCGCTGGCCGACGCCCCGCTGACTGACGACCGGCGCGCCCGGCTTCCCTCCCTGGAGTCGCTGCGCCGGGAGAAGAGCCGTACACCGGGGCTCACCGCGATCGAACGGCTGGGCGCCGCGCGCGAGAGCGGCCACACGGCGGTGGCCGAGCAGGGTCTGGCGCAGGGCTGCCCGGATCTGACCTATGCCGTGAGGCTCCTCCCGCTGGTCGTCTGGGGCGGCCGCGACGACGTACGCGAATTCCTCGCGGACTACCGGGGGTTGGCGTCCGAAGCGGCGTCGAGTGCCGTAGCGGCGGGTGATGTCGCCCTCGCGGTGCGCGTGCTGGAGCAGGGCCGTGCCGTGGTGTGGCAGCAGGATCTCGCGAACCGCACGCCTCGCGAGGAACTGCTGAGGCAACTCGTCGCGCAGGGGCCCCGGCCGCACGAGCAGACCGACAAGGCCTCCCGCTCAAAGACGCACACGAAGGCGGGAAGGAGCCGTTCGGGCGGGGCAGCCGATCGCCAGGCGCCGTCGCTGCCGTCGGATCTCGTGGAACGGATGGACCGCGCCTACGCCGCACTCACCCGCCTCGCGCCCGGGGCGGACGCGTCACCGGACAAGGGCGATCCGCGGTTGGACTTCGACCGATGGGGATTCCCGTGGCGGACCGGGGTGTCGGGCCTGGCCGAACTGTCCGACGCCGTGCGGGAATGGGAGTCGCTGAGCCGTACGGCGCGGCGTGGGCTGCCGTACGTCAGCTTCCAGCTCCCGGACTATCAGCGCGACATCCGGCCGGCGGCGTCCGACGGACCTGTCGTCTACCTCAACGTGAGTCCGTGGCGCTGCGACGCCATGATCGTCACCCGGAGCGGCGAGCGCCCCACCCTCGTCCCTCTGCCGGATCTGACCGCTGCCGACGCCGAGCAGCAGGCGCAGCGGTATTTGGCCGCCATGATGAGCGACGGTGACGGGCGGGAGGACGTCGTCCGGGACGTGCTGCACTGGCTGTGGCACACGGTGGCCTCGCCCGTGCTGGCCGCTGTGGCACGGCTTCCCGAACTCGCGTGGGCCACGGCGCAGCCGCATGTGTGGTGGATCCCCACCGGGCCGCTGACGACCCTCCCCCTGCACGCGGCTCTGTCCGCCGACGGTCGCTCGGTCCTCGACCGGGTGACGTCCTCCTACACTCCTACGGTGAGTGCGCTGACGCGGGCCCGCACGGTGCGGCGCGCGTCGGACCTCGACCGGCGCCCCACCCGGCGTCATCTGCTCGTCGCGCCCGCCGCCGGCGAGCTCCCGGCGACCAAACGGACGTTGGCCGGGCTCGCCACGCTGCTGCCCCGCAGGCAACGCACCAGCCTGGTGGGCTCCGAGGCGACCTGGGCAAAGGTCCACGAGGAGCTGCCCCGGCACGCCTGGGCGCACTTCGACTGTCACGCCGTACAGAACTTCGATGAGCCCCTCACGAGCCGTCTCTCGCTGCACGACCGTGATCTGACCGTCGCGGATCTCACCGAACTGCCGGATGGTGCAACGGAGTTCGCATTGCTCGCGGCCTGCACCACGGCGGCGGGGGGGCAGCCTCGTCCGCGACGAGTGGGTCAGCCTGGCCGCCGCCCTGATGTATGCCGAGTACCAGGCCGTCATCGGAACGCTGTGGCCGGTGCCCGACGGACCCACCGCTCGTATCGCACGAGACGTCTACGCCGCACTGATCCCGCCCGCCGAAGAGCCACAGAGTAGCGAGCACAGCGACGCCACGTCGTCGAAGTGCAGGCGGTTCCTGCACCGCCTCCTTCCGTTCACTGCACGCCGGTCGGCGGCGCCGAAACCTCCCTGGTCGTCCAGGACCGTCGACCTCAACGCCTTCGACAGCGCACACGCCCTGCACCGGGCCCTGCTGCGCGAACGGGATCGCCTCCCCGACCACCCGAGCGCCTGGGTGTCGTTCGTGCACTACGGCGTCTGAGATGCCGCGGCTCAACGTTCGCGGCCCACACCGCCGAACATGGCCACTCGTCCGGCTCTTCGACTGGAGACCGCCGACAAGGTCGGCAGCGTCAGCGCGAACCGCTCTGCGGAGATCGTCGCTGAACCGCGGAAACTGGTCGAGACGGCCAGCGGCATCCAGTTCACGATTTCGGCGACCTGCTGCAGGGCCCGGGTGTACTCGTCGTGCTGCTCCTCCAGCCTGAGATCCTCGCTCACCGCATCCATCAGCGAGGGGGCCATGTGTTACTCACGGCTTCGGGAGGAAGCCAGGGCACGGTGGCGTGCGATTTGTCCGTGCGTTTCGGCAGCACCGGATGCGGCGGAGCGCCTCGGGGGCGGCCTGGCGCAGCAGCACGGTGATGCGGTTTCACTCAGCGCTTTGTGAGCCGAGGTGGGCGAGCAGCGAAGGGGTGCCGTCCTCTGCGGCGATTCCCCGGGCGAGTTCGGCCGCGCGGCGGCGGTAGGCCGGCTTGGACAGGCAGGCCGTGATCGCGTCGCTGAGGGCTTCGGCAGTTCATGGTTGACCTGGCGACCCTCGCGCCAAGGGTCTCACGCGGTGCAGGTGGCCGGACAGTCACCTTCACCGCCGCCGACTTTGCCGACGCCTATCGGCTGGTCCTGCTACTTGCGCAGCTCGCCACCATCAAACCTGGCTAGTGCCGCATCAGGCAACGTTCGCCCTGGGCGGTCTCCGACGATGACTCCATGGACGAAGGAGCCATTCCCATTCTTCGCGTCGAGGACGCTGCGGCGGCGGTCGCTTGGTACGAGCGGCTGGGCTTCGCCAAGCAGTGGGAACACCGCTTCGAACCGGGACTTCCCGCGTTCGTCGAGGTCGCCCGGGGCGGGGTGCGGTTGTTCTTGTCGGAGCACAAGGGCGATGCCCGTCCCGACACGTTGGTCTACCTTCGCGTTCGTGATGTCGAGGCGATCGCCTCCGAGTTCGGTGTGCAGGCGAAGGACGCTCCGTGGGCGCGTGAGATTGAGCTGCGCGACCCTGACGGCAACCGGCTGCGGATCGGCACGCCGACGGAATGACCATCGCCGGCAGCAGGCGGCAGGGAAGCTGTGCCGGTGGCTGAGCGAGTACGCGTCTGCGGGATCGATGACGACGAGGGGCAGCGCCTGCTGCGGACATCCGCCGGGACAGCGGGTCGTGGTCACCTGGCGGCGGGCGCAGACGGTGCTGCTGTCCGCGCAGGGCATGCCCGTGGCGAAGATCGCCGAGGTGACGTTCACCAGCGCGGACCGGGTCCGGGATGTGATCCACAACTTCAACGCCGACGGCTTCGACTCCCTCTACCCGAAGTACAAGGACGGCCGGCCCAGGACGTCCACCCTGCCCGAGCGGCACGAGATCAAGAAGATCGCCAAGTCCGGGCCGGCCGAGCACGGTCTCCCATTCTCGACCTGGAACCTGGCCAGGCTGGCCGACTCCCTGGTCGCACCGTCCCGGCGGACGAGTCCGAGGCGCAACCCGGGCAGATCGTTCTTGTCCGTCATGCCTCCGGCGCTGACCACCGTCAGCGGCCGCTGATGCCGTTCGAGCGCGCGTCGGTCGTTGCTTCCCGCAGATCATGACGGTCCCCGCCGGGCAGCGCCGGCGCGTCCACCGGACGGCTCTGTCGTCAAGCTCGGGCCGAGACACCTGCCGGATCAGCCACCTTTCTGTCTGCCCGGGACGCGGCGCCTGAGCCGGGCCCGAACCCCTTGACGATCAGCCACCCGGCCAGCCCCAGCTCCCACGCGAACACCGGGAGTGCGGCGGCCGCCCCCGCCGCGGAGAGCTGCGCGTAGGTCCCGAACATCACGGCGACGGCCGAGGCGCAGATCAGCGGCCCGCCAACCAGGCCGAGCACGGCGATGAAGCGCGGCACGAGCCGTGTGCGGTACGCAAGGTAGGCGAGCAGGACGCTGTTCAGGCCGAGGGCAATGTTGGGTCCGAGCAGGAACGTCCAGTCGTGCACGGCCACCAGCGCGACGTCGGCGCCTGCCGCCGCCTCCGTGTCCCGCCGCAGGGTGACGAGCGCCAGGACGGCGACGATCCCGAGGGCGATGACGGCCGCCTCCAGCAGCCGCCCGAAGGCGTACCCGAGCGCGAGCCCCTCGCCGTGGCGCCGCAGGACGGGGAACAGCGCCGCCCCGGTACCGGCCACCGCCATCACCAGCACCACCTCGCAGAGCACCCCGAGCAGCGCCCGCGTGTCGGCGCCCTGCGCGAGCCGGCCGTCCACCGTTCCGAGCAGGGGGCGGTACAGAACGGCCCCGGCTATCGCGGCGGCCTCGGTCAGCAGGAACAGCGACCCGGTGGCCACCGCGGTTCTTCGGTCCGGACTCATCTTCTCGGTACCTCTCGCTCGGTGGTGGTGTATGCCGTACACCTGGCGGTGAGCATAGGTGTACGTCGTACACTCGTCAAGGAGAGGGCGCTGTCGAGGAGGGAAGGGGCCGAACCGGAATGACCCGGCAGAAAGCCACACACACGCATCGGATCCCCCTGAACAAGGACCGCGTCCTGCGTGCCGCCGTCGCGCTCGCCGACGCCATCGGCATCGACGCGCTCAGCATGCGCAGGCTCGCGCAGGAGCTGGACGTCGTACCGATGGCCCTCTACAAGCACGTGGCCAACAAGGAGGAGCTGCTCGACGGCATGGTCGACACAGTGGTCGGCGAGATCGACCCGCCGGCTGCGGGCCCCGACTGGCAGAGCGCGGTCCGCGGGCGGATCCTCTCGGCCCGGCGGGTCCTGCTGCGCCACCCCTGGGCGGCCCGGGTCATCGAGTCGCGGACCGGCCCCACCCCGGCCGTGATGGCGTATCTGGACTCCATGGCCGGGAGCTTCCGGGACGGCGGCCTCTCCGCCGACCTTACGCACCACGTCATGCACGCGATGGGCAGCCGCCTGCTCGGCTTCAGCCAGGAACTGTTCGACACCTCGCGCCCCTCCGGCCCGCCGAGCCCCGAGCTGGCGGCGCGCTACCCGCACATCGCGGAACTGGCCGCGACGGCCGCACACGACGGGGGCTCCCCGGTCGGTGGCGGCTGCGACGACCAGTTCGAGTTCGAATTCGCCCTCGACCTCCTCCTGGACGGCTTCGAAAGCCTCCGCCGCCAAGGCTGGACGTCCGCACGGAAGGCGTAGCGGGTGCGGAGGGCTGATCTAGCGTCGAAGGGGTAAAGGGCGCCCAGCCGAGCTCAGAACTCGACGGCGATCCCTCGGATGAAGCGGAGCAGGCCCACGCTGGCAGCCGCACAACGAGAGGGCTCGCAACTGTGCGGCGCGGCTGCTACAGCTCGAACTCCAGGTGCCCCACGTCGATGAACTCCACGTCCAGGCCGTGAGCGCGGCGAAACCGAACCGGGCGCGGGTGTCGATGCCCAGGCCGGTGCTGGTGGCGGCCTGACGCCGGGCGCGCTCGCCGGATACGGGGCTGCCAGCGCTCGCGTACGGCGGCCTCCAGGCGCTCGGCAAAATGGGCGCGCGGCCGGCGGATCTGGTCACGCACGTACCGCTCCACCGTGCGCTGCGAGATGCCGAAGGCGTCGGCCACGGCACGAGTGGTCTTCAACCGCTTGACCAGGTAACGCATCTGCGCACCGGCCGACTTGAGGATGGGCCGGGTGAACGCCTGTGCACGGCGCGTTCCAGGCCGTCTCCGACGATACCCACAAGGCTCTCCGTTCATGATCGGCTGTACGGGCCGCTGAGCGGCGATCACGATGGGGCCGGGAAAGTTGCCCGGCACCGGCCGGAACGCACCGCACAGCGGTTTTCGGGGCGGTCAGGGAAACGGTCCTTCAGAACAGTGAGGGCCTCTGAGACGCGGCGGCCGGTGTCTGCGCGCAGTCCGCCATCCAGGGGTTCGCGGCCAGCAGCTCGGTAGGCCCGGCGGGGCGGCGGCAGGGCGGCGCGCGCTGCGCGCGGTCTGGGGCGCGCAGCACCCCAGACAAGTCCTGGCGGCGCGGCGGCCGGGCCCGGGCCCGCCACTCCATGTCGGGGCGGGTTTCCCTGCCGGTGCGCCGGGCCGTCGCGCCCGGCCGGGCTTTCGGCTCCCTGCCTCGGGTGCTGCGCCCTGGTGCGCCGCTTCGGGGCAAGTAGGGCACGTAGCTGAACGGTTCGGTTGAACCGTTCACAGGACTCCGCCGGGGCGGGGTAGTGCAGTCAGCGTTTGATGCGTCCGCGGACGGCGAGGACGGCGAGGGCGAGGAGGACGGGTTCCACGAGGCGTGAGGTCATCTCGATGTAGGTGCCGGCGGTGGTCAGGTCCTGTCCGGAGGAGCGGAACACCACCGAGTTGAGCGTGACGTTCAGGGCCTTCTCGAAGCGTGCGCCATCCGCCACGGCGCAGACACACCGCCCGAACCGCCGCGCCAGCCGCTGATGTGGCCGGAGCGCCCTGCGCCGGCCCGGCCGCGCCGCATCCGGTTGGCTTTCTGGCCCGCTCTCTCCGGGATCACCGCCCGGATGCCCCGGCGCCGCAGCGTCTGGCGGATCGCCCGTGGCGAATACGCCTTGCCGGCGATGACCGCACCGGGCCTGCGCCGCGGCCGACCGACGCCGGTCCGGGGCACTCTCACCGCGTCCAGGACCGCGTCGAAGGCGGTGGAGTCGTTGGCGTTGCCCGGCGTGACGAGGACAGCCAGGGGCAGGCCCCGGCCGTCACAGGCGAGGTGGACCTTGGTGGTCAGCCCGCCGCGGGACCGGCCGAGCGCCTGACGATCCGCCGCGCGTGCCGGATCCCTCAAGCAGGCGGGCCCAGGTCCCGTCCGCCTCCCATCGGGCGAAGCGCCTCACCACGACCCACCACAAGATCAATTATCAGACACGGCCCAGCCCAGATACCGAGCCACCGCCTCCTCGGTCCCCGCCGCGTCCGCACCCTCCGCCGCCCAGGCCACGTATCCGTCGGGCCGTACCAGGAGGGTGGTCCGGCGGTCGCCCGCCCAGCGCTCCACGGTCAGCCACCCCTCACGGACACCGGGGCCCTCGTACGTCCCGGGCGTGATCAGCACGAACCGGCCGCCGCGCAGCGCCTCGTAGAGCCGGCCGTTCTTCAGGGCGACGTCGGGGACGCGGGTGCCAGTGAGGCGGTGGGCGCCGCGGGGGGCGGGGTAGGCGTAACCGATCCCAGTGATCTGACCCAGGACCTTGCGCTGGACGGGCAGGGCCATGTCGACGAACGCGGAGACGAGGGCGCGGGCGGCACGCAGCAGCGGATTCCGCGCGCGGGCTAGCCGGACCAGTCCGCCACTGCTGCGCAGCACCGCCCTGCCGACGGGGTGGCGCTCGGCCTCGTAGCTGTCGAGGAGCCCTTCGGGCGCCCGGCCCTGGACGGCCGCGGCGAGCTTCCAGCTCAGGTTGGCGGCGTCCTGGAGGCCGGTGTTCATGCCCTGCCCGCCGGCCGGGGAGTGGATGTGCGCGGCGTCCCCGGCGAGGAAGACCCGCCCGACCCGGTAGTGCGGTGCCTGGCGCTCGTCACTGTGGAAACGGGAGAGCCAGCGGCCGTCGTGCATGCCGTAGTCGGTGCCCAGGGCACGGCGGGTGATCTCCTTGACCTCGTCGAGGTCGAGCGGGGCGTCGTCGGAGACCTCGTTGCGGCGGTTCCAGCCCATGACCCGGTACCAGCCGTCGCCGAAGGAGGCGATCATCGCGAAGGCGTCACCGCGGCCGTTGACGGTGAGGACGCCCTCGGGCTTCTCGGCCAGCCGGACATCGGCCAGGATCAGCGACTTGATGACGGAGACACCGGGGAAGTCCAGGCCGATCGCCTCCCGCACGGTGCTCCGGTGACCGTCGGCGCCGACGACATAGGCCGCCCGGCGGGTGACGACCGCCCCGTCCGCGCCGCGCACGTCGAGGTCGACCCCCTCGTCGTCCTGCCGCAGCCCCACGACCTCGCTCTCGTACGCGAACTCCACCCCGGCCTCCCGGGCCCGCCGCTCCAGGAGCCGCTCGACCTCGTACTGCGGGGTGATGAGCAGGAACGGGAAACGCGAGGGCAGCCTGCTCAGATCGAGGGAGAGGCGGCGGAAGAGCCGCAGGCCGGTGATGGTGTCGCCGGTGGTGAGGAGTTCGTCGGCGAGGCCGCGGGCGTCGAGCTGCTCCAGGGTACGGGCGTGCACCCCGAAGGCGCGGGAGAGGTTGCTGATCTTGCGCGGCCGCTTCTCGATGAGGGTCACGGTGACGCCGGCTGTGGCGAGGTCACCGGCGAGGAGGAGGCCGGTGGGGCCGGAACCGACGACGATCACGGTGCGGTGGGTGGCGGTGCCGTTCATGGTGGCCTCCTGTTGCCGACGCTTGCTTGCCATCGCCTGTTGCCAACGAGTGTTGGCCAACGATCGTTGACGAAGATAGTGAGGTACCGAGGAAGATGGCAACAGTCGTTGGCATACATCTGTTGGCGAACGCTTGTTGACCTACGCCCGTTGGCCTACATTTGTTGGCATGAACGGCAACGACAGCACCCCCACGGTTCCCGGCTCCGGCGCCCCACGCCGCTCCGACGCCACTCGCGGCGCGATCCTCGCGGCGGCCCGCGAGCGTTTCGCGACCGACGGCTACGAGCGAGCCACCATCCGCGCCATCGCCAAGGACGCGAACATCGATCCGTCGATGGTGATGCGGTACTACCGCAACAAGGAGGGCCTCTTCGCGGCGGCCGTTGCCATCGACCTGCGGCTGCCGGACGTGAGCGGGGCGGACCGCCGGCAGGACGCGGGGCGGATCCTCGTCGAGCACTTCCTCGACATGTGGGAGAACAACGAGGTCCTCACCGCCCTCCTGCGGGTCGGCGTGACCAACCAGGCCGGGGCGGAACGCATGCAGGGCATCCTGCGGGACCAGCTGCTGCCGGTCGCCCGGCAGGTGTGCCCCGACCCCGAGCAGGTCCCGGCACGGGCGGCACTCATGGCGTCGCAGCTGCTGGGGCTGGCGCTCACGCGGTACGTGCTGCGGATGCCGCCGGCGGTGGGGCTGGCGCGGGCGGAGATCGTGGCATGGCTGGCACCGACGATCCAGCGGTACCTGACCGCGCCGACTCCCTGAGGCTTGCCGAGCACTCGTAACCGCCGGGGCCACGTGACCGGTGGGGCGCTGGAAGGCCGCCCAGTACATGAGACCCGCCGGGCGCCGAGAAATCCGGAGCCCCGGAGGCCGGCCGAGCGCCGAGAACCCACCGAGCCCCTGACACGCCTAAGCGACGGCGCGCTCCCGCTTGCCGTCCTGGAGCTTGGCGGCCAGCCGGGCGGCGGCTTCGAAGGTCCGGCGGGTCCGCTCCACCGTGTCGACGCCGGTCCCCGGCTCCAGGAGGCGGCCGTCCTCCGGGCCGGAGTGGAACGGCCGCGGGTGCGACCTCGAGGCGGCGGGCACGGAGACGGTGCGCGGTCGGGTGCGAGAGCCCAGTCGCTCCGCACGGCGCACCGCGTGGACCCGGACCCTCAGCGCGTCGGCGGTGAGGCGGGCCCGCTCGTACGGCGAGGCGGACCGCACCGGCCTGCAGAAAGAGGCAGCAGGCCGGTGCAGCGCCGCTTGTTTGACGGCAGGGGTGCTACTGGGCGGTGGTGGTCATGTCCTCATGTTGCGAGCTGGGACGGGGAGCGTGTCCGGTGGTCGGGCTGGCGAGGACGGCCATGAGCTGGCCGATTACGGTCTCACGCTCCATGGGGTGACGTAGTGGCAGGTCGGGGTGCAAGTGGTAGGAGTTGCGCCGGCCCTGCCGGGTGCGCTCGAGATATCCGGCTTCCACCAGGTCGGTCATGATGCGCTGCGCTGCCCGCTCGGTGATGCCGACACTTTCGGCGACGTCCCGCAGCCGGGCCTCGGGATCGCGTACGACGCACAGCAGCACGTGCGCGTGGTTGGTGAGGAACGTCCAGTCGGGCATGTCCCTCACTCTACCTGACTTACGGGTTTCTAGAATCGCGCTTCACATAACCGGAAACTCATGTCGTGTATTGTCAGTCAGGTAATTACTGTCATGTGACGGTAGGCGACCGAGGCGACCAGGTCGGCATGCCGGTACAAGACACAGGCTCTGGGATCTCGCTGTCCGCCCAAGGGCTGAACGCCGCCCGAGAAGGAGCCACCATCGTGAACAAGGCGGACCACACGGACCCCGCGGACGCGAACAGGTGCGTGCGGGGACTGACCGGCAACCACCACGCCATCTGCGCAGCATTCGATTCATCCATGCTGATCGCCCAGGCACGCACGCTCGCTCGAACGTTCCTTCACCGGCTGGCCGCCCATCACGGGCTGCCCATCACCGCCGACGCCTCCGACACAGTCGAACTCATCGTCAGTGAGCTGGTCACCAACGCCCGTAAGTACGCCCCCGGCCCCTGCCTGCTCACTCTCAAGGCGACCGACAGCCACGTGACGGTCGCGGTCCGGGACGAGCAGTCGGCGCCGCCGGTGATCCACACCGCGAACGCAGGCCGCACCGGGCAGCACGGCCTCGAACTCGTCCTGGCCCTCAGCCAGCACTTCTGCGTCCACCGCAACGCAAAAGGCAAGTACGTCACCGCCACCGTCACACTCGGAGACACCTCAAGGCCGGCACGGCACGCCCCCACGTACAGCCGGCAGGCCGCGCCCCCCGGGCTCGCAGACCTCACCAGCCCACTGATGCCCAGCGGCCGGTCAGCCGGATCAGCGAGCGGTGCCTCCATCCAAATCAACGGATCGGGCCGCTGTGTGGTGGCCCGCATCACCGGCGCAATGGATCACCAGTCTCAAACCTGGCTGGTGCATTGCATCTCCCAGCTGATCACCGACAGCAACCGACCCGTCATCCTGGACCTGACGGACGTGTCGTTCTGTGACTCAGTGGGCCTCAGCATTCTTCTTCGAACCAGCCGCGACGCTGCCGAGCGCGGCACAGCACTGGCTCTGGCGCACGTCCCCGCCGTCCTCAGCCAACGCCTCACGATGACAGGCGCCGACCAGGTCCTGCACGTCCACGACACCGTCGCCCAAGCCGAGACCGCCTCCCTGAGGACCGACGCAGAAGCACAGCGGAGCGCTCCCCAATCATCATCGTCCGGCAGCGAGACTCAGCTTCCGGCAGGGCCGGGGTGATCGCCTCCTCCTTGATCCCGGCCGCGTGGGCTTCACGCTGTCAATCGGCTTCTCGGGGGTGGGCGGCGCCCTGCTTGGCCGGCTCGCCGGGGCCAGCCATCCCCGCGGCGATCACACCCAGCACCGCGGTGACGAACCGCCGCCCATACCGGCAGCGGCGTCGCTAGCGCGGCGATCCCGGTGGCCATCAGCGCCTGTCACGTCAAAAGGCTCACGCCTCCGGTACCGCCGAACAGGCCGCCGCCCTTGCCGTAGCGCTTGCCCTCCTCCTTCATCTCCGCCTGGCGCCAGCCCAACCGGAAGGGCGCCGTGCTCGCGCCCGGGGACGCCGTACGACGTGCGCAAGCTCGCCCATCCGGGACTAAGGCGTGTATCGAAAGTGGATCACGGGACTTGGTACTCCCAGACAGGGTCAAGTAGCTCGGTTGTGTGGTCGGGCGCCTGCGGCGATAAGCATGGCGATCGTTTCGGGACAGGGCCCGGTCATCGCCCATTCAAGTGGTGAACGGCCCATGCCGTGGTCTTCGCGGAGATTCGGGTCGGCGCCGTGGGCGAGGAGTGCACGCACCGTCTCGGTATGGCCCCAGGATGCGGCCGCGCACAGGGGCGTGTTCCGCACCGCTTCCGCTCTCGGTGTCTGGCAAGGCCCCGGTTGCCAGCAGACACAGGACGTTGTCGGCGGCTCCGGTGACTGATGCCGCGTAGAAAGGCGTGGTGCCCTCGGTGTTGCTGGCCTCCGGGCAGGCCCCGGCTCGCAGCAGAGCGTTGATCCAGGTGCTGTCGCCGAAAGTCGCCGCCTTCCGCGCACTCGTCGAGCAGGCCATGGCCACCCTCAGGTCCTGGCGGCTCCTTCGCAAGCTCCGCTGCTCGACCACCCGGATCACCAGCCTCGTCCAGGCCGTCCTCACCCTGCATCTGACCAGCTCGGACCGATGATGGAAAAGCCTCACTGTCTCCGCCGGGATCTCGCCCGGCCCGCTCGGCTGCATCGACACCCGCTCCCACCCCATACGACAAGTCGGCCTTCAAGGCCACAACCGGGTCTTGAAGGCCGACGTCACGCGCGCCCCCGAATTCGCCAACAGCGTCGGCGGGAGCCGGACGAGGCGTGACGGCCGGGGAGGCCGGGCCGTAGGCGTGGGGCCCGGGTTACAGCCCGATGGTGCCAGGGCCCGCGCCGCGCATGACGGCGTCCTTGACCGACTGCGGGTTGTCGACCGTGTAGTCGTAGTAGTCGGCCGGGTCCTCGACGCTTCCGCCGGTCACGGGTTCGCCGGTGTCGCCGACGAAGACGTTGTTGCGCTCGACGATCGCGCCGTCGGGGCCCGAGTAGCTGTTGGTCATGGGCTCCTCGACGTCCTCGAAGTAGTTGCCCTCGATGAAGCAGCCGGAGTCCGCGTTGCAGGCCGGGCCGGTGTCGCTGTTGTCGAAGAAGTAGTTGTTGTAGATGTGCACCGGGTCGCCGAAGCGGGTGCGCGGGTTGCGCTGCGGGGTGCGGTCGTACCAGTTGTGGTGGTACGTCACCTTCAGTCGGCCGGTGTCCTGGGCGCCGTTGCTGTCGGAGTGGCCCAGCAGCATGTTCTTGGTGTGGTGGTGGGTGTGGTTCCAGGAGACCGTGATGTAGCTGGAGCCGCGCTTGATGTCGAGCAGTCCGTCGTATCCGGCGGACAGGTCGTTGTGGTCGATCCAGACGTGGTGGGAGAACATCTGGATGTTGATCGAGTCGTCGCTGGCGTCGCGGAACGTCAGGTTGCGCACGATCACGTTGTGCACGGCGTTCGCGGGCGGCGAGGTGACGCTGCTCGCGGGGAGGCCGATGTTGAGGCCGCCGCCGGTGATCCCGGAGTTCGCGCCGACGCCGACGATCGTCTTGTCGGAGGTGACGTCGTACATCCCGTCGGGCAGGGTGATCATGCCGTTGACGCGGACGATCCTGGGCCCGGTCGTCTTGATGGCGGCGATCAGGGCATCGGCGGTGGAGACGGTCACGGTGGGCCCGCCCGCGCCGCCGGTGGTGCCGTTCTGGCCCCAGGCGTTGACGCTCGCGAAGCCGGTGGGGGCCGACTCGGCGAGGGCGGCCGCGGGGGCCTCGGGGGCGGCCGGGGCCGCCGCGGTGGCGGCCAGGGTGGCCAGCGCCGCGAGGACCAGGGTGCCTTTGCGGTGCATTTGCGACTCCTTCGGGTGGGAGGGCTCAGATCCGGCCGGTGCCGACGTCGGCGGCGACGATGCCGGGGACGCTCGACGCGGCGTCGAGGGTGTACGCGTAGTAGGTGCGCGGCTCGACGACGGTGCCGAGGGTCTCGGGCGCGCCGGAGTTGACGTACACGTTGTTCCGCTCGACGACCCGGCCGGGGCCGCTGTCGTCGTACCCCGAGTAGATGGGGTGGGGCACGTTCTCGAAGTAGTTGCCCTCCACCAGCACGCCCGCGTTCTCGGTGGAGGCCACTCCGTAGAGCCGGTTGTTGCGGTAGTGGTTGTTGTAGACGTGCACGGGCTCGGCGAAGCGGACACGGGGGTGGCGCTGGTCGGTGCCGTCGAAGAAGTTGTGGTGGTAGGTGACGCGCAGCTTGCCCCGGTCGGCGGTGTAGCTGTCGTTGTGGCCGAGCAGGCAGGTCTTGCTGTGGTTGTGGAAGCGGTTCCAGGAGATCGTGACGTAGTCAGACTCGCGCTTGACGTCGAGGAGTCCGTCGTAGCCCTGCGAGAAGTCGCAGTGGTCGATCCACACGTGGTGGGCGCGGTTGGTGACGCTGACGGAGTCGTCCGAGGCGTGGGTGAAGCGGATGTTGCGGATGATGACGTTGTTGCCGGGGCGGGTGGTGGAGCCGAGCTGGAGCCCGCCGCCGGTGATCTCCGCCGTGGAGCCGACGCCCAGGATCGACTTGTGGGCGACGACGGTGAGCATGCCGTCGATCTCGATGCGGCCGGAGACCAGGAGGACGTACGGGGAGTTGCGGTTGACGTAGTCGGCGAGCTGGGCGCTGGTGGTGACGGTGACGGTGGGCCCGGCGACGCCGCCCGTGGTGGTCGTGAGGCCGAGCGCGGGAACGCTCGCGAAGCCGTCGGCGCTCTGCGCGGCCAGGGCGGCGAGCCGCTGCGGGGTGGGCGCGGCAGCGGGGGCGGCGAACGCTCTGGTGGCGGCCGTGCCCGAGGCCAGCAGGGCGGCGGAGGCGGCGGTGGTCGCGAGCAGGCCGCGACGGGACAGCGGGGGTGTGTCCGGCATGGGCGGGTCTCCTTCAGATCCGGCCGACGCCGGCACCGGCGGCGACCAGGGCGGGGACGGTGGCGGGGGCGTCGAGGGTGTACGCGTAGAAGGTGCGCGGCTCGGTGACGGTGCCGAATCGCTCGGGGGCGCCGCAGTTCACGTAGACGTTGGCGCGCTCGACCACCCGGCCGGGGCCGCTCTCGTCGTAGCCCGAGTAGATCGGGTGGGGCACGTTCTCGAAGTGGTTGCCCTCCACCAGCACGCCCGCGCCCTCGGTGGACGCCACCCCGTAGAGGGTGTTGTTCCGGAAGTGGTTGTTGTAGACGTGCACGGGCTCGCCGAAGCGCACGCGCGGGTGGCGCTGGGCCGTGCCGTCGAACAGGTTGTGGTGGATGCTGACCCGCAGCCGGCCCCGGTCCTGGGAGCCGTTGGCGTCCGAGTGGCCGAGCAGCATGGTCTTGCTGTGGTCGTGGAAGCGGTTCCAGGAGACGGTGACGCAGTCCGCGCCGCGCACGATGTCGATGAGGCCGTCGGCGCCGGAGCTGAAGTCGCAGTGGTCGATCCAGATGTGGTGCGAGGACTGCTGGATGCTCAGCGAGTCGTCGTCGGCGTGCGTGAAGCGCAGGTTGCGGATGATCACGTTGTGGCGGCGGTACATGTCGAGTCCGCCGCCGGTGATCTCCGCGTCGTCGCCGATGCCGACGACCGTCTTGTTCGAGCGCAGTCCCTGCTTGCTGGTGATCTCCATGGCGCCGGAGACCTGGATGACGTACGGCCCCTCGCGGTCGCAGTAGTCGAGGAACGTCTCGGCGTCGGTGACGGTGACCACCGGGCCGCCCGCGCCGCCGGTGGTGCCGGACAGACCGTGCGCGGCGATGGAGGCGAAGCCGTCGGCGCGCTGCGTGGCGGACGGGGCGTACCCGCCGGGGCGGGCGGCGGCCCGCGCGGGGGCGCCGCCCGCCAGCAGGGCGGCGGAGGCACCCGCCGACGCGAGCACGGCGCGGCGGGTGGGCCGGGGACGGGAGGTCATGGCCGGCCCCCTCAGATCTTTCCGGCGCCGGCGCCGGCCGGGACGACGGTCGGCACCTCGGCGGCCCGGTGGAGGGTGTACGCGTAGTACGTGCGCGGCTCGGTCACCGAACCCCTGGTCTCGATCGCGTGGTTGCAGTCGACGAGGATGTTGTCGCGCGCGACGAGACGGCCGAGGTCACCGCTGAAGTCCACCCGCGCGGGGTTGTTGACGCTGAAGAAGTAGTTGCCCTCCAGCACCACCCCAGCGTCCATGGTGGAGGCCACGCCGTAGCTGTTGTCGCGGTAGTAGTTGTTGTAGACGTGCACCGGATCGCCGAAGCGGATGCGCGGATTGCGCTGGTCGGAGGCGTCGAAGTAGTTGTGGTGGTACGTGACGCGCAGCCGGCCCCGGTCCTGGGCGGCGTTGTCGTCGTCGTGGCCGAGCAGCAGCGTCTTGTCGTGGTCGTGGAAGCGGTTCCAGGAGACGGTGACGTAATCGGAGCCGCGCTTGATGTCGACGGCGCCGTCGTCGCCGTTGGAGAAGTCGTTGTGGTCGATCCAGATGTGGTGGGAGAACATCTGGATGTTGATCAGGTCGTCGCTGGCGCCGTCGAACCGCAGGTTGCGGATGATGATGTTGTGCACGGCGTTCGCGGGCGGTGAGGTGACGGAGTCGCTCGCCGGGAGGCCGATGTGCAGTCCACCGCCGGTGATGCGGGCGCTGCCGCCGAGCCCGACGATCGTCTTGTCGGAGGCCACCGGGTGCATGCCGTCGGTGGAGCCGGTCGGCAGCGTGATCGTGCCGCTGACCTGCACGGTCAGCGGTCCGGGGCGGGAGATGTAGTCCAGGAACTGGGCCGTGGTGGTGGCGGTGACGACGGGACCGCCCGCGCCGCCGGTGGTGCCGTTCTGCCCGAGCGTGTTGACGGAGGCGAAGCCGTCGGCGGTGGCGGCAGTGCTCTGTGGGGCCGCGGCGGCGGTGGGCGCGGGGCCCACCAGCGTCAGCTCACCGTCCCAAGGCTGGTGGCGAGCCAAAAGTCCTGCCGCCGGGGCCCCGCCGGCTGAGGGGCCCCGGACCGAACCAACGCGGCTAAGAAGTCATCGGGAAGGTCCTGCTGGCCACCTACCACGCGGCCAGGGGACGCGAGGCAGAGCGCCAACTGTGGGACTCCCCGGCTCGGGGCGGGACCATCCCCGCCGGTGCGGGGAGCAGCTCGGTGACGGAAGCGGACGAGTTGAGGTGAGGGCGGCGGATCAGTGTGACGCCCTCGTGGTCGATCGGATGCCAGGCGTGGTCGTACGTGCGGAAGGTGAAACCCTGTTCGTTGTTCGTGGTGTGGGCCAGCAGGGCGCGGCCCTGGCCTGCGTACTGCTGGACTTCTTCCCAGAGCAGGTCGCGAATGCGGGCTGAGGGGTTGCCCACGAACACACCTGCGGAGATCTCCAGCAGCCAGCGTGTGAGGAAGCCGCGCAGGCCGGCAGGGCAGTTGGTGAGGACGATGACGGTCACCAGAGCATGTCCCCGTAGTCGTCGGGCCCGTCGTAGTTGATGCCGGAGGCGACCTGGCGGTTGCCGTCGCTTTGGAGCGTGACCACGTCGCGGTCGCTGCCGGGGTCGGTGGAGCCGGCCGTCTCCGGGAGGAGGAGGCGTTTGATGTCGTCGACGCAACGGTTCAGTAGTGAGGTTTCGTTGATGCGGTCCCGCAGTGCGCGTCGGGTGCGGGGGCTCACGTCCACCTCGTCTTGTGCGGCCACGTCGAAGGCGAGGGGAATGCCGATCTCTCTTTTGTAGAGGTCGGCGATGTCCAGCACGAAGGACAGCTCGTGGCCGGAGTGGACGAAGCCGAGGGCCGGGCTGCATCCCAGGGAGGTGACGACGGCGTGGGCGATGCCGTACATGCATTGCGCGGCGGCGGTGATGGCCTGGTTGACGGCGTCACCGCTGGTGAAGTCGCCGGGAAGGTAGCGGCGGCCTTTCCAGGGGACGCCGGTGCGGGCGGCTTGGGCGCGGTAGCAGTCTTTGACCCGTTTTCCCTCCCGGCCCAGGAGTTCGTGCCCGGTGAAGCCGTCGGGGTCCTCGTCCGAGAAGCGCAGGCGATACATCGTGCGGGCCACGGCGAGGCGGCTGCGCGGGTTGGCCCATTGCCGGGCCTGGGCCTCCATGAGGGCGGAGGAGCGGCTGAGAGCGCGGCCGGACGCGTAGTAGCGCACACCGTGCTCACCGACCCAGCAGAACGCCGCACCGGTCTCGCCCAGCACACTCATGGCCTGGTGAGTGACGCGTGTTCCCGGGCCGAGGAGGAGGGTGCCGATGGTCGCTGACGGGATGTGGGTGGTGCCTTCCGCGTCCTGGGCCGTGATGGCGTTGGCGTCACGGTGGACCGTGCAGCGTTCCAGGTAGACGAAGGAGAGGCGTTCGTCGATGCGGGTGAGCTGCCTGGGGGTGAGTGCCGGACGCCGGGAGACCGTGCTCATGGTGTCCGTTGCGCGACGGGTGCCAGGGTGAGCAGGCCACATCCGTACGCCCGGGCCCGGCCGATGCCCTGGGTGAGGGCGCGGCGCAAGGCGTCGGGGTCGGTGACTTCCAGTCGTCCTTCGAAGGTGACGGTGACGACGGTGACCGGTTTGTCCCAACTGTTGGCGGCGCGGGACTTGGTGAAGGACAGGGACCGTGTGTCGCGTACGGCCAGTTCGTAGCGGTCACCCGGGTGAGGGCGTTTCTGGTGGGTGGTGCCATGCGGCAGGAGTCGGCGGTCGGCCGGTTTCTCGCAGATGCGGAAGCCGAGGCGTTCTTGGCGTTTGTCGTCGAGCAGCCAGTCCATCTGGTGAATGGGCGTGAGAGGGGCGGTGAGTTTGCGGGGTTCGCCGTCCTTGCGGCGGATGGTGTGCACGGGGTTCGCGGTCAGGCGGAACGCCCAGTGGTCACCTGCGGTGAGTCGGTCGAGGAGCGGGGTGTAGGACCGGGTCAGCCAGCCGGGGTTCTCTGGGTCGGCGAGGGCGGGCCATCCGGCCTGCTCGACCAGGTGTGTCAGGTCGGGGCGGCCGGGGCTGACGATGTGGAGCAATATCTCGGCGCGGGCGTGCTGGTCCAGTCGCCACAGCACTCGTGGTGTGCCCGGTGCCGGGCTGTCGGAGGGCCGGATGTCGGGGAACGAGGACATGACGGCCGCGTGCATGGCCTGGGGGGAGGACAGGAGGCGCCGGGCACCGGGCCGGGCGGTGTTGACCCGGAAGCGGGACAGGAACATCAGGTGCTCTCCTGCTCAAGGACATCGAGGGCGGCGAACGGGTCGTGCACGTCGGGCGGGTCGGCGCCGCCGGACGCCGGGATCGGAGTGGGCACGGGCAGGGTGACGACGGTGCGCAGCGCGTGCCTGCGGTGTGCGGCGTCGAAGCTGACCGGCTGGTCGCGCAGGACGTCCGCCGTTTCGGCGGATTCGCCGGCGGCCGTCTCGCGCAGCACGGCCAGGGTCTGCGGGGTCCGGTGGCGCCTGCGGTACCAGGGGGAGGCCTGCCACGGCACGGTCAGCAGGACGTCTTCCAGGCGGGCGTCTTCGTACAGGCCGAGGTCGACGGTTGGGACGGCGGGCATGAGCCGGCCATGCCCGTCTTGATGCCGGAGGTGTCATAGGCGTGGACATGGACGACCCATCGGGCAGCCTCGGCGAACGACAACCGCTCCACGTCCGGCATACGTGCGCTGAAGAACGGCTGTCCCGCAGGCACGTCGGCCACGATCCGATTGAGGGAGAACACCTCGTCCTTCGCCGTGCGGAGCCCGGCAGTCTGGAAGAACGGCGTGTGCGGATGCAGCAGGTCGAACCGCTCGCGGTGCTCCTCCAGGTACCCCTGGACGGGGGCGAAGCAGTCGGGGTCCTCCCACAGCTCCGACCACTCCTCGATGCCGGCGGGACCCTCCAGGGCGTCGTGCGCGACGGCCAGCAGGAAACGTACCAAGGCGAACTCCTGCGTGGCCAGATCACCCACGACGCGCCGTAACCCGTGCGCTTGAGCGAAGACCTGGTTGAGCGACAGCTCACCCTCCAAGCCGTCGCACCGCAGCACTGAGATCCACGGCCGGCTGGTCAGATCGAAAGAAGGCCTCTCCCCCGCACAGGCATCAGGGCACTCAGTTGTCTGCGTCATGGGTCACCTCAAGGCCGTCTTCGGGGCTGTACCGGAGCGCGAATCCTGCCATCCGGGTCTGGCAGTGAGGATGTACTCGGCATCCCTCGAGGGCCTGACTCTGGGTCTGACTGACGTTTTGGCTGTCCGTGGATTGAATCGTCGGCCTTCGAGGGATGCCACCGCGTGTGCTCGCGGGTGTCCGTGACCTCATAGGAGCTTGGCCACCAGCCTCATCACTGTCTTGTCCGTCGGCCCGGGCAGTACGCGTGTTCACACGCCTCAGACGGAAGGACGGCGGAGCCGAGCATGACGGCGCCCGAGATAGCGGTGATCGGCGGAATCGACACGCACACGGACATCCATCAAGCCGCAGTGATCGACTCGATCGGCCGTCACCTGGACATGCAGCCGTTCGAAACGAACTCGGCCGGCCACGAACAGCTGCTGGCCTGGCTGCGTGCCCAGCGTGACGTCATCGCGGTCGGGATGGAGGGCACTGGAGCCTACGGCGCCGAACTCGCCCGGTTCCTTACCGCGAACGGCATCACGGTCGTCGAGGTCGACCGGCCGGACCGAAAGGCCAGGTGGGCCCATGGCAAGTCCGATCCGATCGATGCCTATGCGGCGGCCACCGCGGTCCTGTCCGGTCGCGCGAGCGGAACTCCGAAGAGCCGGGACGGGATCGTGGAAGCGATTCGCGCGCTGTGGGCGGCCCTCGCGGACGGTCGGGTCCCGGCGAACGTGTGCGTGGACGCGTGTATGACGCTGCGCAACGCCTACGGCCAGCTCGGTGTCCAGGCTGAGCTGCTGGCGGTCGATCTGGCCGTTGAGCACGAGAACGGTGGCGGCACCCGCTACGGCTCACTCACCCCGAGTTGGACCGGAACATCATGGAGCGGGCACTGCGTGCTGGTGTTGCCCGGCTCCGAACGGTTCGTGGATGCCACCGTGGAGCAGTTCGACGAGGTCCGCGAGGTCGGTGCCGGGCCGATGATCGGCAAGGTGGCCCTGTCGACCCATGACAACGGCTCGCTGGTGGAACCAGGAGCACAGGTGATGCTGCAGCGGGCGACCTGGTGCGTGTGTACATTATTGCCGGGCCCGACGCGGTGACTTCCATCGTGGAACACCCGGAGGTGGTGGCCCACGCCGCCGATCACCACCGCACCGGCGTGAACGTCGCTTCCTTCACCTTGGTCGCCCTGCGTGGCGAGGGTGTGCGCGGCCGCGCGATGCAGGCCCCCCACCCGCGCGTCTACGTGCTCTGCTGCGCGCTGTCGGGGATGCCCCGTACGAGGCCGACGAGGCCGGGGACGTGAAGTTCTTCCTGGCCGACCAGACCGGCCGGGAGCGGTGGCTGCGGCTGGACGAAATCCCACTACCGTCGAGCGTCCCCGCCGCCTGGCCGCGCTCGTAGAGGACGATCCGCACTCGATGGCTCCGTCCGCAAGCATCACCCCGTGCATTGCCCGCAAGGGCGTCGAGTTCTCCCAGCGGTTGGGCCGGCATCGATGGACCGTGGAGCGAACGGTGGTCTGGCCGGCTGCCGCCGTCTGAATCGTCGCTACGAGCGCAAGGCGGAGCTTTTCCTGGTCTTCGCTGGCATCGCCGCAACCTTCATTTGCTACTGCCGACTCGCTGGATGACGCTCGAAATCGGAGCCATTCGGGCGGAATGCTCAGCGCGTTGAGGAAGCAGATCCCAGCTGCAGCTCGCCGGTCAGAGGGATGTCAGCCAGGCCGCGGTGTCGTTGGGGTGGTCGAAGCGGAGAGTGTCGAGATGGGCGAAACGGGGGTCGCGGACACGGCGCCCGACTTCGTGGCGGCGGGTCCCGTGTTGGGACCAGGCCCACCAGGCCGGGTGTTCCCGGCTCAGCCAGCCCGTCCAGGTTTCCCTGTTGCCGCCGAAGAGGATCTCGCGTGTGACGGTGCGCCGGAAGGACCGGCGCAGGACGCGAGGTATGATGACGCGTTTGGGGTAGTCCAGCCAAATCACGGTGTCGGCCCGGTCCCACAGCAGGTCACGGACTTCCGGATAGCCGGGAGAGTCTATGACCCAGCAAGGCTTGGCGGTGAGCCTTGATACGTCTTCGGTCAAGTTGTTATTGATGGCCCAGTTGGGGCCGGTGAAATACAGCGCGTCCATCTCGTGGTAGGGCAGGCCCAGACGACGGCTCAAGGTACGGGCGAGCGTGGTTTTGCCTGCACCGGTGACACCCACCACCAAGATTCGTTCCACGGGGGCACCCTATCCCGGCGCCCTGGCAGGGACGCTCCCGCGCTCCTCACCCGCGCGGCACCGGTGGGTACCCAGGGCGAGCTGGTCGGTCTGGCAGGCGAACGCGGGGGTGGCCTTGCCGATGTCGTGTACGTCGGCAAGCCATACAGCGAGAGCGCGTGCGTCGGACTCCCTTTGCGGCAGTGACTCGGCCATCAGCTTCCGTGCTTCTGCGGGAAGCCACCGGTCCCACAACAGGCCGGCCACCGCGACTGTCTAGGACGGCCTCGTTTGGCCCCGGGGGAACGGGTGCGGTTGGACCAGGGTGAGGAACGGATTGTTTTGGCCCCACCTGGGAGTCGGTGGGG
>NZ_JBFBAX010000038.1:0-45688 GCF_040682395.1 Streptomyces sp. NPDC051207
GCCGGCGGCGCCGGGGGCGTCGACGAGCCGGGCCTCGAGGCGCCCGCCCGGGTAGCTGTCGCGCTCGAGGGCGGCCTCTGCAGTCTCAGTGGCTGCCGGTCAGCTGGCCGGCGAGGCGCTCGTGCATGTCGGCGCTGGACTTGTTCAGGCCGATGATGGTCACCTTCTTGCCCCGCTGGGCGTACTTCGTCTCGACCGCGTCCAAGGCTGCGACGGAGGAGGCGTCCCAGATGTGGGCGGCAGAGAGGTCTATGACCACGTCGTCCGGGTCGTCCTTGTAGTTGAACTGGTAGACGAGGTCGTTGGAGGAGGCGAAGAACAGCTCGCCGGTGACCGCGTAGACGACCTGGTTGCCGTCGGGGTCGACCACACCGGAGACGTTGACCAAGTGCGCGACGCGCTTGGCGAAGACGACCATCGCGGTGATGCAGCCGACCACGACGCCGATGGCCAGGTTGTGGGTGGCGACCACGCACGCGACGGTGACGACCATGACGGTCATCTCGCCGAGCGGCATCCGCTTGATGGTCTTCGGGGCGATGGAGTGCCAGTCGAAGGTCGCGAACGACACCATGATCATGACGGCGACCAGGGCGGCCATGGGAATGTCGGAGACGACCGGGCCGAAGACGATGCACAGCACCATCAGGAAGGAGCCCGCCAGGAAGGTCGACAGGCGGGTGCGCGCGCCGGACACCTTCACGTTGATCATGGTCTGGCCGATCATGGCGCAGCCGCCCATGCCGCCGAAGAAGCCGGTGACGATGTTGGCGACGCCCTGGCCGATGGACTCGCGGGTCTTGCCCGAGTGGGTGTCGGTGATGTCGTCGACGAGCTTGGCCGTCATCAGCGACTCCATCAGCCCGACCAGCGCCATCGCGAAGGCGTAGGGGGCGATGGTGGTCAGCGTGTCCATCGTGAAGGGCACGTCGGGCAGGCCCGGCACGGGCAGCGAGGAGGGCAGCGCGCCCTTGTCGCCGACGGTCGGCACCGCGATCGCGGCCCCCACGGTGATCACGGTCAGGACGACGATGGAGACCAGCGGGGCCGGGATCACCTTGGTGACCTTCGGGAAGAACACCATCAGGGCGAGACCGCCGATGACGAGCGGGTAGACCATCCACGGCACGTCGTGCAACTCCGGCACCTGCGCCATGAAGATCAGGATGGCGAGCGCGTTGACGAAGCCGACCATGACGCTGCGCGGCACGAACCGCATGAGCTTGGCCACCCCGAGCGCGCCCAGGATCACCTGGAAGACGCCGGCGAGGATGACGGCCGCGATCAGATAGCCGAGACCGTGCTCGTGATTGAGCGGGGCGATGACCAGGGCGATCGCGCCGGTCGCGGCGGAGATCATGGCCTTGCGGCCGCCCACGACCGAGATGACGACGGCCATGGTGAAGGAGGCGAACAGGCCGACCGCCGGGTCGACCCCGGCGATGATGGAGAAGGAGATCGCCTCGGGGATCAGGGCCAGGGCGACGACCAAGCCGGCCAGCACCTCGGTACGGAAGACCTTCGGGGAGTCGAGCCAGTCGGGCTTGGTCAGGCGGAACTTCGGGGCTGCGGACAGCGGTGAGGACATGCAACCGTTTCTGTTCAGGCGGATGCGCCAGCAGAGGGCGGACGCGTCCACGTCGTACACGACTCCGCGCACGAATGAGGCGGAATCCTCGGCGGCCCGGCCACTTCAACGGGGCCCAGCCGATCTGCAAGGCAGCCGTCCGGCTGCCGGTCGGGCATCATGGCCCGGAAGTCTCGGATGCCATCGGGGCCCGGTCAGGCCCACGCTATGGCGTTCACTCCTGCCGTCACTCTCGACGGCGGCCGTGAACACGTAGAGACTCTACCCTGACGTGACGGCAGAGTGCGACGTGCGGCTTGTGAAACGCAGGTAAACACCCGCCAAGATTCTGTGATTCATGTCACTTAAGGTGGGTTGCTTTACGGATTCGAAAATCGAAGAAAACAACGAAGGGGATCGTGGAGCGATGACGGATCAGCGGCAGATGCAGATCGGCGAGGTGGCCGAGCGGACCGGTTTGTCTCTGCGCACCATCCGGCACTACGAGGAAGTGGGCCTGGTGATCCCCTCGGCCCGCAGCAAGGGCGGTTTCCGGCTGTATACGGAGTCCGACGTCGAGCGCCTCATGGTGATCCGCCGGATGAAGCCGCTGGACTTCTCCCTGGAGGAGATGCGCGACCTGCTGGACATCACCGACCGCCTCGCCGCCACGGACGACCCGTCCGCCGGCGAGGAGCGCGAGCGGCTGCGGGAGCGGCTGGACTCTTATCGCAAGGTGGCCGACGCCCGCTGCGAGACCCTGCGGGCCCGCCTGGAGATGGCCGAGGACTTCGCCACCACACTCCGCCGCCGCCTGCAGGCCGATGCCCGCGCGGGCACCTGAGCCGCGTCGGCGGTCGCAGCACCAGACGGGGGCCACGGCTATGGCGGTCCGCCCCTTGATGCGGCCCGGGAACGGTTTTGCGGGCCGGAAGCCCGTGACTGCGCCCGCCACGGGGTGAGTCACCCGCCCAACCTCGCCCCGGCGCGCTGGCGTGCTACTAGGGGTGCAGCAGGTGCAGGCGGCCGGGCAGGGCCTCGATGCGCAGTGGGGCGCGCACCTCGCGGGCGGGTGCGCCGTCCACGTCCAACCGGTAGGCGCCCCAGGCGCGTTCGAAGCGAAGTCGGCGGATGAGGCGTCTGCCGAAGGAGTCACCGCGCGCCTCCAGCAGCCCCTCCTCGGCCAGGGTGATGCGCAGGGGCAGGTCGCCGGGTGCGGTGATCTTCTCGTTGCCGAGGATGAGGCGAGCGTTGCCCGGGTGTGGCTGCAGGGAGACCAGGATGGTCTCGCGCACGGCGACGCCGAAGCCGCCGTCGGGGAGATGGATGCCGATGACGGGGCTGCGATGGGCTCCGAAGGCGTTCAGCTCGCCGCCCGACCGCCCCTCGGGGCGGTCGATCAGCAGCGGCAGCTGCCACAGGGCCGCGGCCCGCATGGCCTGCTCCGGATGGGGTCCTCCGGCGTGCACCAGTAAATCGACGGCCGGGCGCCGGACGCCGCGGTCTGGGCCGCCACGCTCGCCGGCTTCGGGGATGGGACTCAACTCCGTGCTGCGTATGCCGTGTTCGGCCAGCCGTGTGCGCAGCAGCAGGGCCCGCTCCCGGCCACCGCGGTCCCAGCTTCGCACGATGGCCAAGGTGGGGCGCACGGCGGGGAGGGTGCCGGCGAGGCGTACGGCGGCCGCCAAGAAGCGTTCAGTCTCCGGCCCGTCCGTGGCGGATCCGGTGCCGGGGGGGGCGAGGTCGAGGACAGCATGCGGACTCCTTGCGCACTCGGGACGGACTGCTGATCAGGCGGCTTCGGGGATGCGGTCCGCAACCGCGCCGGGGGTGTGCGGCCCGCGAGACCTGCGGGGCAGGACAGGAGGCGGCCTCGCGGGCTGCGACCCGACGGCCGCTTCGGAACGACGGCCCTGAGGCCCCGCCTCTGTGGCCCGAGGCGGGACGAACGGTGGCCTTCCGATGTTCATCTCTAACCTAACGTGAGAGTCGCTTGGTGTGAAGCAGACTCCTCGGCGCGGCAGCCCCAGGTAGGCTCTCCACGCTTCCGGTCTTCCTCAGCGCAGGCCGGCGGCCGGGTCGGAGGTGAGCCAGCCGCGGGCGCCCCAGAAGTCGACCGCCCGGCAGATCGTGCTCAGGCACCGCTGCGCGCGGTCGCCGCCGTCACCCCAGTGCCCGAGGCTCCAGCGGGCGAGCCGGTCGGCGGCGCCGTCCTCGTCCAGCACGGTCAGCCGGTTGTGGGAGCCCAGATGGGTGCCCAGCAGCAGCATCGCGGTGGCATCGGCCTGCCCGGAGGACTCGCCCATGAACGCGGCGATGGCCTGCCGGACGGTGGGCGCCATGGACGGCGACGGCGCGGCCTTCGGCCGGGTCTGCCGAGGGCGAGCCGGGCCGCGCGGAGCGGGTGAACTCTTCGCGGGTTCGGCTGAGTTCGCCGCGGCGGCGGGAGCGTGCTTCGGGGGTGGGGCGGGAGCAGGCGCCTCTGCCTGCGGCGCGGCAGTCGCCGCCGAGTTCTGGGCGGCGCCGAGACAGGCGGCGACGTAGTCGCTGGGCACGGGGGTGTTCTGGGAGATGGACTTTTCCAGCGCCTCGGCGTCGCAACGGCGGCACAGCGGGAGCTCGCGCCAGCCGATGATGGACAGCTGGGTGCCGCGCGAGTGCCGGGTCATGGCCTGCGGGCGGTGGACGATGTGCTGGCCGCCGCAGTTCGCGCAGCGCGCGCCGCCGCGCATCCATTGCGCCGTGCAGCTCAGACAGGTGATCCTGATGTCGTCCTTCACCTGTTCGCCGCGCAGGTCCTCGGCCTCCCCGCACGACGGACATGCCGCCACACCGGCCATGATCGTCCGCCCTCCTCGCCGCGGAGTATTTGCCCATCGAAGTCTACCGTTACGTGAGAGTATGCACCCCGGTCAGGTTTTCTTCTGACTGAGTACGTGGCGAAGGTGCCGTCGGACGCCGGCAATCGGGTCGACGGAAGCGAGACGCAGGGTGAGGCGGTCGTGCCCGGCAAGCGGTCTGACGTATGCGGGCAGGCCCCGGTGGCGGAAACGCAAGGTGGGAAGAGCGCGATCTCCAGGGACGGGCACCTCCTCCGCCCCGGGAACCCGCAAGGCCACGGAGAGCTGCCAGTCGCCCCACTGCAGCGTTCCGGCGGCGACGGCGCGGGGGAGGTCGACGCGGAGCTCGACTCGGCCGCCGGCGCCGATGGTCAGGGTCTGGAAGGCGTCGAGTTCGACGGTACGGCCCTCGCGGTGGGCCCGTACGACCAGGTCCTCGGCGGTGATGTCCTGGACGCCGATGCGGCCGTCGAGGGTGAGGGTGGCGGGGGCGTTGTCCGCCCAGGTGACGCCGTTCATCGTGCAGTGCGGGCGCACGGAGTGCTTGCGCTGGCCGACGTCGAGGGTGAGGTTGTCGTACGGCTTGGTGAAGTAGGGGGTGATGATCTCGGCCCGTGCTTCCGCGAGCCGCACCAGGTGCGGCCGGGGACGGGAGTCGATGCCCGGGGATCGCCGGTTGCCCAGCCGGGCTTCCTTGACGATGTCCTGGCTGCGCACGCGGAGGAAGACGTCCCAGAGTCCGGCGGGCAGGGGGCCGCCGCCGTCGGCTGCGGTGGCGGTGTCGATCCGTGCGGCGAACCCGGCTTGGTCGTAGTCGTACAGGCCTTCCCCTTCCGATGTCGTCAGGTCCGCTGTGTCGGTGGTTGCTGCGGGGAAGGTGTACTCGGTGCGGCTCTCGCGCTCCCGCAGGACGACCTCAGTGCCCGTCTCGTGTGTGTCGACGCGGTGGATGTATGCGTGGCCCTGGACTTCGAGCCAGCTGCCGCTCAGCGATAGCGAGTCGAGGTGGTGACGTACGGGCAGTTGCTCGGTGATGTCGTAGCAGTCGTCCGGGGCGCCGACGGTGGGATCCCGGAAGAACGGGTAGGCGCCGAAGGCACGTCCCTTGTCGACGACGACCTTGTCCCGACGACCGGACCTGTCGAAGTCGACGACGGTGCGCAGCTCGTCCAGCAGGCCCCGGTGGGCCAGGTTGAAGCGCAGCCGGGTCATCGCGGGCAGGCGCTCGGTGATCTCGTCGGTGCACCAGGTGTCGAGCAGGCGCCGGACGCCGGCGAGGGCGGCCTCACGCACATCCGGCTCGTTCTCGCGCACCAGGTGGGCGAGGGCACCGTTGAGGTCGACCTCCAGATGGCGGCGGATCAGCAGATCCCGGCGTGGCCCTGCTTCCACTTCACGTTCCAGCAGTTCGGACATCAGGTGCAGGAAGCGCAGTCTGGGCTGTGTTCCGCGGGTGGTCAGCGTGACGTTGTTGCCGTCCTCGCGTTCGACCCAGTAGTAGCAGTCGTAGTCGGCCACAACGGAGATCGCTGCGGCGTGCAGGTAGGCCATGGCGACGAACGGCTGGTCCTCACCAACCCGCAGATCGGTGCGGAAGCGCAGCCCGAGCCGCTCGATCAGTTCACGTCTGAAGAGCTTCAGCGGGCTGAGTGTCCAGTAGACGCGCGAGGTGAAGACGTCCGTTCTCGGCTGGTTGCGCCGGAACATCGAGCGGGGCGCGCCCCGGCCGCCGACACCCACCATCTTGCCGAGTACCACGTCGGAGCCGTTGGTGTCGGCCATGGCGACCATGCGTTCAAGGGCCTCAGGGCCGAGGTGGTCGTCGGCGTCCAGGAAGAACACATACCGGCCGCAGGCCAGTTCCAGTCCCACGTTGCGCGGCGCCGAGGGACCTCCGGAGTTGGCCTGGTGTACGACACGGATGGCGTCGGGGAACTCCTTTGCCAACCGGTCCAGTTCGGCGCCGGTGCCGTCCGTCGAGCCGTCGTCCACGGCGATCAGCTCGATACTGCCGCGCCCGATCGTCTGCTCCACCACCGACATCACGCAGCGCGTCAGATAGGGCATCGCGTTGTACGCGCCGACAACGACCGAAACATCCGGGACGACGTCAACCGGCATATCACTCACAGATTGTGGCCTTCTCGTGAAAGGGCAGGTGCCCGACTGGGGTGCGGCAGGCGTGCCGCGCCACCGGCCGCAGGCACGCCTGCCGCCGGAAGGGGTGTTCTTCGCCATGTGCGGCATCGCTGCTGGGCGGGCGTCAGCCGGCCACAGCCGCCGTACGGCGGGGAAAAGGAGGGTGGCTCAGCCCTTGGCCTTCCGCTCGGCCAGGTCCGGGCGGAAGGCCCAGACCAGGTCCGGCTCAGTCACCGGACGAAGGTGATGGCGCACCGGTGGGGTGCACAACAAGGTGACGGCAACGGCGGTGATGAGTGAGAGAAGGACCTTCCCGGCCGGGTCGTTCAGCCAGGTGTAGGCGTCGACGACACCCGCGTACTCCGCTCCCTTGGTCAGGAAGCCGTGGAGCAGGTAGCCGCAGATCGTGCCGGCGCCGAGCACCGTGAACCACGTGCGCCGACGCGGCACCCAGGACAGGAAGGCGGCCGTCAGCAGCACGGAACAGCCGAAGAGCGCGAACGTCATGACGACGCCGGTCCACCAGGGTTCCCCGATCTCCTGGGCGCTGGAGCGCCGGAAGAACCACTCGGTCCGCAGGCGGGGCGACGCCCAGTAGGCGAAGGCGAGCGCGCCGACGAAGAGAGGTATGGCCAGCAGCCGGATCTCACGACGTCGCAGGAGCTTGAAGTGTTCGGCCTTAAGGCACAGACCGAGCACGAAGAACGGAAGGAACTGCAGGACCCGCTGGAGGTTGAGGTCGTCGCCGAAGCCAGGGGTGACGGAGGCGAGCACCGCGACGGTCAGCGCGACCGCCAGGGGGTGCCGCAGTTGCTGCCACAGCGGTGTGGTGAGCCGCCAGATGAACAGGGCGGCGAGGAACCAGGTGAGCAGCCACGGATCGAGCAGGCTGATGGGATGGTCGGGCGCGTTGTCGGCGTACCGCTTGAACACGGAGTAGGCGGTCTCGAAGACGACGTACGGAACGGCGATGCCACCGACCAGGCGCCTGATCTGGCGAGGTCGGGCGGTGAAGCTCCGCGACAGGTAACCGGAGATGATGATGAACGCCGGCATGTGGAACGTGTAGACGAGGACGTACAGCGCCTTGGTGGCGCGGCTGGTCTCCACGAGCTCCCAGGCATGCGCTACGGCCACCAGGACGATCAGCAGGTACTTCGCGTTGTCGAAGAATGCGTCACGCGTACCGCCGCCGGGTGGCGGGCCGCTGTCGTGCGTTGCCGCTTCCGGGGCTGGGGAACGGACTTGCGTGACGGCATTCGGTATGTCGTGTGACAAGACGCTACCCTCTCGTGACAGAAGAGATTTCCGAGGGTGCTCAGGCGCCGCACCGACGGCACAGGCCGCCGGTCGCGGCCGGAGCGACCCCCCAGCCACCGGTGACACCCACCCCGTCCGCATGCAATGGCCGTGAGGGCGATCATCTGCCACCCACCCTAGCAGCCTGTTTACCTGTCCTTTGCCAAAACATGGCGACTGCTTTACATGTCGTCTGCTCGCCCAACCGTATTCCGAGCCGACGGTTCAAGAAGGGCTGATCAATCGAGCGACGGCCGACGGGATCGGGCACGTACTCTCCCCTCGGGGGAGATATTAGCCTGCTCCCCGCTCGTAGGCGGCCGTCCTACTCGTGGGCGGCGATGAGGTGGTCCAGCCGGGCGGCGGGGAACTCTCTCTCGAAGGAGCCCGCCTGCCAGCGGTCGGGGAACAGGGCGAGCTGCGCCTTGTCGCGGATGCGGGTGAGGGCTTCGCCTTGGACGATCCGGGAACGGTTGAGAGCTTCTGCGCCGGCCGTGTCGGTGGCGCGGGCCAGGCGGTAGGGCAGCGTCTCCAGCTTCACCGGGGAGGAGAACTCCCCGGCCATGCGGGTGCTGACGACGTCGAACTGCATCGGGCCGACTGCGGCCAGTACCGGCGCCTGGTCCCCGCGCAGGTCGGAGACCAGGACCTGGACGACACCCTCCTCGTCCAGCTGGGCGATGCCGCGCCGGAACTGTTTGGACCGGCCGAGGTCGACCGGGCGGGCCACGGCGAAATGCTCGGGCGCGAAGGTGGGCATCGGCGGGAACACCGTTGACCGGCCGGCGTAGAGGGTGTCGCCGACGCGCAGGGCGGTGGCGTTGACCAAGCCGACCACGTCGCCGGGGTAGGCGATGTCGACCATGGAACGGTCCTGACCGAAGACGCTGTGCGCGTACTTGGTGGCGAACGGCTTGCCGGAGGCTGCCCGGGTGACGGTCATACCGCGCTCGAAGATCCCCGAGCACACGCGCATGAAGGCGATCCGGTCCCGGTGGGCGGGGTCCATGTTGGCCTGCACCTTGAACACCAGCCCCGAGAACGGGGCGTCCATCGGCCGCACGCCTCCGCTCGCCACCTCGCGCGGGCCGGGCGGTGGCGCGAGGTCGACCACCGCGTCGAGCAGCAGCCGCACTCCTATGTTGGAGATCGCGGCACCGAAGAAGACCGGGGTGGTCCGGCATGTCAGGAACGCCTCCTGGTCGTGTACGGCACCGTCGACCTGGAGGAGATCAAGCTCCTCAATCGCCTTGCCCCAGTCCGCGCCGTCCTCCAGAGCAGCCCGATCAGCCGAGACAGGTTCCTCGATGGCTTCGTGGGCACCGCCGGGGGTGCGGGTGTAACGCAGCATCTGCCCCGGCCTGCGTACGTCGATCAGTCCCCGCAGGTATCCGGCGTCGCCGACCGGCCAGGCAATGGGGGTGGGTTTGAGGCGGAACTCGCGTTCGATCTCGTCCAGCAGTTCCAGCGCCTCACGGCCGGGCCGGTCCCATTTGTTGACGAACGTGATGACGGGGATGCCGCGGTGCCGGCAGACGTCGAAGAGCTTGCGGGTCTGCTCCTCCAGGCCCTTGGCGGCGTCGATGAGCATCACCGCGCAGTCCACCGCGGCCAGCACGCGGTAGGTGTCCTCGGAGAAGTCGGCGTGGCCGGGGGTGTCCAGCAGGTTCAGCACACATCCCTGATGGGCGAACTGCAGGACCGCGGAGGTGACGGAGATGCCGCGGGCCTTCTCCATCTCCATCCAGTCCGAGGCCACCCCTCGCCGCCCCGCCTTACCGTGCACCGAGCCCGCCTCGGTGATCGCTTGCGCGTGCAGGGCGAGGGCCTCGGTCAGGGTGGACTTGCCCGCGTCGGGGTGGCTGATCACGGCGAACGTGCGCCGGCGTGCCGCCTCGGAGACCGCCCATTCACTGGCGGAGCTCATCGCACCGCCTCCGCATCCGCGTTCGCTGCGGCCGTGGCGTCCACGAGCCGGGCCAGGTGGCCGTGCAGGGAGCGGGCGAAGTCCTCCGCATGGCCCAGCTGCCGCCGCAGGTCCTCGCACCGCGCGTCGGCCTTCACCCAGTACGTATGCAACCGTTCCACCAGTTCCTCGTGTGCGTGCTCGTCGTTCTCCGGCAACGGTCGGCCGTCGTCGGGGAGTTGTTCCAGTACGTCCAGCAAGGCCCGGATGTCGTCGAGGCAGAAGCCCAGCGGCCGCATCCGCCGCACCAGCGCCAACCGGCGCACCTCGGCCTCGGTGTAGAGGCGGAAGCCACCCATGCTGCGCTCGCTGGGGGCGACCACGCCGACGTCCTCGTAATGGCGGATCGTTCGTAGCGACAGCCCCGTGCGTCCGGACACCTCGCCGATCTGCATCAGCTTCTCGCCCACGGCTTCACCGCCTCACCTCGTGTGCCGGCGCCCTTGCCAGGTTTCAAATCTACCCTCTCGTTAGAGTAGGTTTGCAAGCGAGTGGAACCGAAGGCAACCGTGGACAGGCTGCCGGGCCATCCGCCCGGGGGAGGCCTCCAACCGGCCCCGAGCTGCGGACGAGTCGAGGCCGAGAGGAATGCGGCATTCGCGTCACTCGATCAGGGCTGTCCGGTCCGCAGACACGCCGACGCACGTGACCCGCGAGTCTGTCTCCCTGTCCCCGCGAAGGGGGGCCACCTGCGCGACGGGAAACGATCACTCCGAGCGTGGGAAACGATCTTCGGCGTCTCTGTGTACGTGCTGACCAGCGCATTCCGTCGGTGCCCCACACTGTGGGAACGGGCGGCATCGTCAAGATGCCGCCCATTCCTCTGTCTGTGGCCAAAATCACGCGGACCGCCGACGGCTGGAGCCGTCGGCGGTGACCGAGTGGCTGATGAGGTACTGACCCGCACTCGCCTTGCACGGCGGAGGTCTTCCACAATGGCAGCGAAGCCGGTTGCCCCGCGGAGTGGCCGGAAGTGAGCCCGGGAAGTTCCCGCCGGACGGCGGGGTCCCGGGCTCGCGCCTTCCTCACCCTGCGGTCAGCCGTCGTCGGCGGTGATGCGTATGACCTCGACCGCATGCTGGACGGCATCGAAGTAGCCTGCCGTGCCGGTGTGTGCCGCAACGTAGGCGCTGGCCAGGGAATCGGCAACCCAGAGCAACGGCTCGCGCGGACCGGGCTCGTGGAACAACCGCAGGGCGGATCCGATCGTGCCGTTCGAACGCAGGTAGGCGATCGTTTTCATGTCGCGTCCGTTCTGCCTGCTGGTCTCCCGGCTCTCGGCGACGAACTGCGTCGCCCCGCGCAGGTCGAGCTCCCACGCCGTGCGCGCGAGGCACTTGCGACGACGACGCTCGGACGCTTCGCCTGGACGACCGTCCCGTACGACAATCAGGTGCTGGGCATCGAGTGCGGCGATGCGCTCGATGACGAACGCGCGACGCCGGGGGGACTCGCTGTGCCAGTGCAGTTTGCGCTGGCCGGGAGCCCGTAGGGACAGCATGGTGGCGCGGACCGGGTCCAGGTTCTGTGGTTGGACCAGTGTCGTGGCCAGGAGGTAGGTGTCGGGATCCGCTTTCCGGTCGGACTCCGACTCGTCCATGAACGCACGGTGCCCTGGTGTGGGCCGGGCAGTTGGGTGGGACATCGCGGCGAAGTTCTCCAGCGGTCAAACTTCGCTATGGTCGAGCTCGTCGCGCAGATCATCCAGGGTGCGACCGTCGGCCAGACGCCACGTGATCCAGCCGTTCGCCTGACTCTGCGTCACGGCGAACGCGGCCTTCGACGGCGACCGGAATGGTGTCAGCTTGCCGTCGACCGTCAGAGTTCCGTCCGCATGAACCGTTGCCGTCGCCGAGCGGTTGGCGCGCGGCTGGTGAAGGTGGAGTCGAGTGCCGGGAGCCAGGAGCCCTGCGTGGAGCAGGGGGGCGAGCGGGCCGGTTGGCTTGGGCGTCTCGACCGGCGCCACGGGTTCGTCGCCCGTGCTGACGTTGAGGGTGAGCTCGACGGTGCCGTCCGCACCTGCTTCAGCGAGCTTGGTGAGCAGATCGCCGGGCAGGTGGAGTACGACGGTGGGCATGCGACCTCCGAGATCACTGAGAGCGTGCTTCTGCTGAACACTGATGATGGCAGATGAACTCAGTGAAGGCGAGGTGTATTCCTGGTTCTACCAGTGGGTCAGGTCGAACACCGCCGAGCGGTAGCGATCCACCGCGTCCGAAGTTTTGTACTACAGCTGGTCGTCGGCGATCAGCGGGGACAGAGCTGCTGCAGCCCTGTGATGCCCATGGTCACGGCCCCGTCTTCATCACGGAGGGACACATTGAGGCCCACCATGTCGGACAGCCCCTCGCCGGTCACATGCGGACGCGCGCTGTATTGGTTGAGGAGGACGAAGCCGAGTAGGCGGAGCTCATCGTCGAGTCCCTCTCCGCGCGGGGAAATTCCTGGGGCTGCCGCATGGAGGGCATACGTGAGGTCGAACTCCGGACCGTCCTCAAGGAGCCGCTGTACTTCATCGGAAGCCCGCTACGGGAATGTCACGGCCGAGCGGGCGCGGTCTGATGGGGCACTGGGCCTTGCCTGCTTCGGGGCACATCATCCGCTGGTTGCCGTCAGCGTCGGCGTTTCCCGGGAGCATGATGCGGTAACCGCGGCGGATTCCGATCAGGCTGATCCAGGTCTCCCGGTCGATGCGCTCGGCGTGCAGCTCGATGGTGGCGTTGATGAGTGGGTCGGGCATTGGACGGCAGTGCCAGTGGCCCTCGACGAGGATCGCGCTGTCCGTCCCGGCCTGCTTGCCGAGCTGGTCTGCGCGGTAGCCATTGACGGGCTCACCCAGTTTGGGCTGCCGCTGTCGGCTGGGGCTCGCCCGGGTTGATTGGCAGTCAGTTCGATGGGCTGGATCGAAGAAACGAATCAGCTGGTCAGCGCACCACTCGTTGATCACTCAAGTCGGTGAACCATTCCATCGGCCAGAAACATGATCGCGGCGTCGGAGTTCTTTTCTGTCGGAGAGATTCTCCGCCGGAAGGGGATTGTTCATGGTTGCGCTTTATCGATCCAGGCTGCTCATGGCCCTTACCGCTGCGTGCGCCATCGTGCTGACGGGTTCCTCGGTGGCACAGGCCGGCGCTGTCGGATCGACTCCTGTCCGAACCTTCGAGTACAGCGTTGGCGGCATGGCGATGAAGGTTCCGACCGGCTGTATGTTCACACACATCATCCGAGGCGGCGGGAGGAAGATCACCTATCAGAACGCTGGCGTCGACTGTGCTTTTGTCGCCGCGCTCGGCACCGGCTTCTGCAACTGGCGAATTGACTTCACCTACGCGAACACAAACAACAAGACCTACAGGACCTCCCGGGGGCGAACGCACCCTGAGTGCAAGATCGATCCGATGCGGAACAACTTTCCTCAGACGCTGCCTCGTTATGGAAAGGCGTGTGCGCATCTCCATGTCAACGGGGTGCGCCGAGTGAGCCAGTGTCACCACATCACGAAGTGAGCCGTGCATGATTGATCAACAGCAGGGGCGGGACCAGCGATGGGAGGCGCGACGGCGGTCGGCTGGGATCGCCGCGTTCGTGGCGGGTCTCGTCGTGACACTTGCCTTCTTCGCCTTCTTCCCCGGTCTTCCGCACGTCATCGACTGGGGAGCCATCGTCGTCGCCCTCCTGACAGGAGCACTCGCTCGATGGGCGTGCCAGTCCTGGATGAGCAAGAGGAGCAGGGGAAGCGAGTGAGCGGATCGCCAGATTCCGTCCGTTTCGTGTTCGGGCGGTGAGGAACCTCTCAGGTGGCCTTGGTCGTGGCGTGAGGCGGGACGACGGCGGGCGGTCGAGCGGTAGGTCGAGGCGGCCGGTTGAGGCGGTCGGTGGCGGTTGTCCGTTGTCCACAGGGTCTGACGCGTTCGGAGCGTCGGCTGTACCGTCGGCACGAGTTGATGTTCGTACGTGCGGGGGAGGCGGTCGCGGTGACGGAGAAGGATGTGGGGACGGCCGGGGCGGGCGAGGTGCGGCGGTTGCCCCCGGTGCGCGGCTTCGCGCAGTGGCCGGAGACCGGGTCCCCCAAGGAGGCCGGCAAGGCGCTGCGGAGCAGCGTCCCGCGCGGTGCGCACGCCGCGCTCGATCTGGATGCCGCCCGGCCCGACGCGGTCGAGGCGGTCGAGGCGTCCAACCGGGGCCGCATCCCCGGGCTCGCCCCGCTCAGGGTGGGCCGCATGGCGGCCACGCCGTTCGCCTTCCTGCGCGGCTCCGCGGGGCTCATGGCGTACGACCTGGCGCGTACGCCGATGACGCGGATCGCCGCGCAGATTTGCGGCGACGCCCACGCGGCGAACTTCGGGCTGTACGGCGACGCGCGCGGCGGCCTGGTCATCGACCTGAACGACTTCGACGAGACGGTTCAGGGTCCCTGGGAATGGGACCTCAAGCGGCTCGTGACGTCCCTGGTGCTCGCGGGCCGGGAGGCCGGCGCGGACGAGGACACTTGCCGCACCGCGGCCCACGACGCGGCCGGCGCCTACCGGCGCACCATGCGGCTGCTGGCCAAGCTGCCGGTGCTGGACGCGTGGAACGCCATCGCCGACGAGGAACTGGTCTCCCACGCGGACGCGCACGATCTGCTCGGCACGCTGGAGCAGATCTCCGAGAAGGCGCGCGCCAACACCAGCGGGCGCTTCGCGGCCAAGTCGACCGAACAGACCGGGGACGGCGGTCGCCGCTTCGTGGACGCGCCCCCGGTGCTGCGGCGCGTGCCGGACCCGGAGGCGGCGGCGGTCGCGGCGTCCCTGGAGCCGTATCTGGACACGCTGCCCGAGGACCGTCTGCCGCTGCTGGCCCGGTACGCGGTGCACGACGTGGCGTTCCGCGTCGTCGGCACGGGCAGCGTCGGCACCCGGTCGTACGTCGTGCTGCTGTTGGACCATCGGGGCGAGTCGCTGGTCCTGCAGGTGAAGGAGGCCCGGCCGTCGGCGCTGCTGCCGCATCTGGCGACCGCCGGCTTCGAGGTGCCGAAGGTGACGCACGAGGGGCGGCGCGTGGTCCAGGGCCAGAAGCGGATGCAGGTCGTCAGCGACATCCTGCTCGGCTGGACGTCGGTCGAGGGGCTGCCCTTCCAGGTGCGGCAGTTCCGCAACCGCAAGGGCAGCGTGGACCCCGCCGCGCTCACCGCCGACCAGGTGGACGACTACGCGCGCATGACCGGCGCCCTGCTGGCCCGCGCCCACTCCCACAGCGCCGACCCGCGCCTCGTCGCCGGCTACTGCGGCAAGAACGAGGAACTGGACGAGGCGATGGCCTCGTTCGCCGTCGCCTATGCCGACCGCACGGAGGCCGACCACGCGGAGCTGGTCGCGGCGATACGGGCGGGAAGGGTCCCGGCGGAGCGGGGGGTGTGAGGGGCCTGGCCGCCCGGCCGCCTGGCCGCCCGGCCGCCTGGCCGCCCGGTTGTCCGGCTGCCCGGTTGTCCGGCGGGCTGGGCTTCGGGTGAGGCGGGCCGACCGCCCGGCGAGACGGACGTACCGCGAGACGGACGTACCTCGCGGCGAGATGGACGACCACCCGGCGAGGCGGACGCATGGTCGTCGGTCGGCCCGGGAGCGGTGGGTCGCGGTGCGCCGGGGCGGGGCGAGGCCGCCGGACCCGTGGCCTAGGCTGGCCGGGTGACGACCCCGGAAGCTGAGCAGCCGCGGCCCGAGGACCGGCTCGAACAGGCCGTGCGGGCCGCCGAGCAGGCGCTGATCGAGTACGAGATCGCCGTGGAGACCTTCCGCATCGAGGTCGAGAACTTCTCGCGGCTGCACGAGCAGAAGCTCGGCCCCATGTACGCGCGCCTCGAGGAGCTGGACGCGCTGATCCTGGAGGCCCGGGCCGCCCGCAGCGGGAATCCCGAGGACCGGCGCCGTGCCGACGAGGCGCGGGCCCGGCTGACGCCGATCCCGGGCGTCGAGGAGCTGCTGCACGGCTGGATGGACGGCGACGGGCTGTTCCCGGAGGCCGCCGCCATGCTCACGGACCAGCCGGTGCGGCCCCCGCAGCGGGTGCGGCCCAGCGAAGGCGCCCGCAAGCTCTACCGCGACCTCGTCCGCAAGGCCCACCCGGACCTGGCGCAGGAGGAGAGGGAACGGGCGCGACGCGAGGAGTTCATCACCCGCGTCAACGCCGCCTACGCCCGCGGTGACGAGACGGAACTGCGGAAGCTGGCCGAGGAGTGGGCCGCGGGCCCGAAGCTGGAGCGCGGCCCGAGCCGCGGCGAGGAGCTCTACGCCCGCCTGGAGTGGCTCGCCCAGCGCAAGGAACTGCTCGCGGTGATCGCGAAGGAGCTGGAGGACAGCGCGATCGGCTCGATGCTGCGGCTCGCCCCGGACGACCCGGACGCCCTGCTGGACGAGATTGCCGGGCAGCTGACCGCCCAGGTAGCCGAGCGCGAGGCGGAACTGGCGGCTCTGCTGGACAGCCCGTAGGGGTCCGGTAGCGTCGGGGGCATGCAATTCGGAACTGGTGTGCCCACGGTCCAGGTCGCGGACCTCAAGGACGGCGACTTCCTGCTGGACGTCCGCGAGGACGACGAGTGGCAGGCCGGTCACGCCGAAGGGGCGCTGCACATCCCGATCAGTGAGTTCGTGGCCCGGTACGGCGAGCTGACCGAGGCCGCGCCGCAGGACGGCAGGGTCCATGTGATCTGCCGTTCCGGTGGCCGTTCGGCGCAGGTCACGATGTATCTGGCGCAACAGGGCGTCGACGCCGTGAACGTCGAGGGCGGCATGCAGGTGTGGGAGGCCGCGGGCCGGCCCGTCGTGACGGACGAGGGGCAGCCGGGCTACGTCCTGTAGGTGACGCCGGTACCTTTCCGCGCCGGGTGTCCTGATCCGGTGTGGCCACCACTGGCCGGGACGACCGACCGGGGGTGTGCCGGGCGGGTGCGTCTGAGTACCGTTCGACTGACCGACGGACCGGACACATCGGGGAACGGGGCGGAATGGACGCGTACGACAGAGGCTCGGGCGACCGGCACGGGACGGATTCGCCGGCCTCTCCGGCCCCGCCGCCCGCTCCGGCCTCGGACTCGGTGGGCCCTGCGGACTCGCCGGGCGCGGTGGCCGGTCCCGAGGGCAGGGTGGCCGGTCCCGAGGGCGGTGCTCCCGCCGCGAGCGCCGACCCACCGCCGGCCGAGCCGCCCCCCACCGACATCACCGCGCTCTCGCCGCGTTACCAGACGGGCGTGGCGCTGGCGCTCGCGGTCGTCGCGGCAGCCGTCTGCGTCCACCTCGGCATGTCGTTCCTGCACGTCGCGCCGGCGAACACCGTCACCAAGCAGCACGGGCAGGCCATCGACGACTGGATCTACCCGGAGTTCGAGCAGAACTGGAAGCTGTTCGCGCCGAACCCGCTCCAGCAGAACATCGCCGTCCAGGTCCGCGCCGAGGTGCGCACGGGCGGCGGCGGGACGCGGACGACCGGCTGGTACGACCTGTCCGCGCAGGACGGCCGCGCCATCGACGGCAACCTGCTGCCGAGCCACACCCAGCAGAACGAGTTGCGCCGGGCCTGGGACTTCTTCACCGCCACGCACGACAGTGACAACCGCCCGGTGGGCCTGCGCGGCGCGCTGTCCGAGTCGTATCTGCGGCGCATCGTCGTGCTGCGGCTGGACCGCGCGGGCGTGGCCGGTCCGGGCGGCACCGTCGAGCGGGTCCAGGTCCGGTCCCGGACCACCAACGTGCCGCCGCCCGAGTGGACGCGGGAGCGGGTTTCGGACAAGCCGACCTACCGGGTGCTGCCCTGGTGGCCCGTCTCCGCCGAGTCCGACACCGTGGACGCAGCCGCCGGAGGCACCGGCACAGTCTCCGGGGGCGACTCCGTCGACGTCTTTGCCGCTGCCGAGGGGAGCGCGCGGTGAACCGTCTCGCCCTGTACTTCTCCCAAGGCATCGCCCGCGTCACCGGCGCCGCCCTCGGCCCTTACCAGACGGCCGTCATCCGCATCGGCTTCAGCCTGACCTGGCTGCTGTTCCTGCTGCGCGAGCTTCCGCACCGGCACGAGCTGTACGGGCCCGGCGGCCCCTGGTCCTGGGACCTGGCCGAACAGCTGATCGGGGCCAACGGCGCGTTCACGGCGCTGATGTGGTCCGACGGCCGGCTGTGGTTCGAGGCGGTGTACGCGTTCGGCGTCCTGACCAGCGTGCTGCTGCTGCTCGGCTGGCGGACCCGCACGATGTCGGTGCTGTTCATGGTCGGCGTGCTGTCGCTGCAGAACCGCAGCATCTTCATGGGTGACGGCGGCGACAACGTCCTGCACCTGATGTCGATCTACCTGGTGTTCACGCGCTGCGCCCAGGTGTGGTCGCTGGACGAGCGGCGCGAGCGGCGGGCGCGTGCCGCACGCGCGCGTGGCGAGCGGGTCGCGGACCGGACGGGGCCCGTGCTGTGGTGCGTGCTCGGACTCGCCCTGGTCGCGGTGACCCTGACGGGCAGGCTCGACGGTGATCCCGTCATACCGGTCCTGCTGTGGGGGGTGTGGCTCGCGCAGGCCGTGTGGTGGCTGGTCGGGCAGCGGTCCCGGACCGGTCAGCCGCGCATGATGCTCGACGCGGCCGGCAACATCGTGCACAACGGCGCGCTGTTCGTGATCATGGCCGAGGCGTGTCTGATCTACGCCACGGCCGGCTGGTACAAGATCCAGGGTTCGCGCTGGCAGGACGGCACCGCCGTCTACTACCCGCTGAAACTGGAGTACTTCTCACCCTGGCCCGCACTCGCCGACCTGCTGACCGCCAGCGCCACGATGATGCTGCTGGTGACGTACGGGACGGTGATCGTGCAGGTCGCCTTCCCGTTCACGCTGTTCAACCGGCGGGTGAAGAACGTCCTGCTGGTGGCGATGATGACCGAGCACGCCGTGATCGCCGTCGTGCTCGGGCTGCCGTTCTTCTCGCTGGCGATGATCGCGGCCGACGCGGTGTTCCTGCCGACGACGTTCCTGCGCCGCCTGGGCGGGTGGGCGGCACGCGTGCGTGACCGGGTGACGGGCCGCCGGGGCCGTACGGCCGTGCCCGCGGAGCGCGCCGGGGAGAAGGCCGGGCAGCCGCACGTAGGCTTCCCGGCATGACCGGTTCCGATCCCCTGCGTGTCTGGCACCGGCTCGCCGACACCGCCGTGCTGCTCGACGGCTTCCACGCCCTCAAGCACGCCGTGCGGTTCGGCGCCGAGGTGCCCGTGGCGGTCACCGCCGACCGGTCCGCCGCGCTCGCGCTCGCCGAGGAGCTGGCGCCGGACGTCCTGGCGGCGCTGGACGGGCTGCTCGCCGAGGTGCCCGAGGCGGCGTACCGCGCGCTGGTCGCGCGCCCGCACCTCACCGCCGTCGCCGCCCTGGCCGTACGGCCGTCCCGCGAGGCCAATCTGCGGAAGCTGGCGCACACGCCGCGGGCGGCGCCCGTGGTGGTCCTCGACAACCCGCGGAACCTGGGGAACGCGGGGGCCGTGATCCGGCTGGCGGCCGGTTTCGGCGCGACCGGCGTGGTCACCACCGGCACCCTCGACCCCTGGCACGCCACGGTGGTGCGCGGCGGGGCGGGGCTGCACTTCGCGACCGCCGTGGAGCGGCTGGCGGCCGAGGAGCTGCCGCCGGGGCCGGTCTACGCGCTCGACCCCGAGGGTGAGGACATCCGCGGGGTGAAGCTGCCGGACGGCGCGCTGCTCGCGTTCGGTTCGGAGCGCAGCGGGCTGTCGGCCGAACTGCGCGCCCGCGCCGACCACTTGGTGGCGCTGCCGATGCGCCCCCAGGTCTCCAGCTACAACCTCGCCACCAGCGTGGCCATGACGCTGTACCACTGGAGCGCGACCGGGGGCGCGGCGTAGGGCATCACGCCCCTTCGCGCCCCCTCACGCCGTGATCATGCCGTGGTGAGGCCGTGGTCAGGCCTCCCTGCGGACCTCGACCACGCGGAAGCGGTTGGCGACGAACGCCCCGTCGCACAGGGCCGCGTTGGCCGCGGGGTTGCCGCCCGAGCCGTGGAAGTCGGAGAAGGCGGCCGTCTGGTTGACGTACACCCCGCCGGTGAGGTTAAGGGACAGCTGGGCGGCCTCCTCCAGGCAGACCTCCCGCACGGCCTTCTCGACCTCGGCGTCGGTGGTGTACGCGCCGACCGTCATGGCGCCCTTCTCGCGGATCGTGCGCCGCAGCAGCTCCACCGCGTCGCCCGCCGAGTCGACCGCGACGGCGAACGCGACCGGCCCGAAGCACTCGCTCATGTAGGCGGCCTCGGCGTCCGGCTTCGCGCCGTCCAGCTTCACGATCACGGGGGTGCGGACGACCGCGCCCGGGAACTCCGGGTTGGTGATCTCGCGGGAGGCGAGGGCGACCTCGCCGAGCCCGGCGGCGGCCTCCAGGCGGGCCTTGACGTCCGGGTTGACGATGGCGCCGAGCAGGGCGTTCGCCCGGGCGTCGTCGCCCAGCAGGCCGTCCACGGCCTTGGCGAGGTCGGCGACCACCTCGTCGTAGGACTTGGGGCCCTCGTCGGTGGTGATGCCGTCGCGCGGGACGAGCAGGTTCTGCGGGGTGGTGCACATCTGGCCGCTGTAGAGCGACAGGGAGAACGCCAGGTTGGCGAGCATGCCCCGGTAGTCGGCGGCCGACTCCACGATCACCGTGTTGACGCCGGCCTTCTCCGTGTAGACCTGGGCCTGGCGGGCGTTGGTCTCCAGCCAGTCGCCGAACGCCGTCGAGCCCGTGTAGTCGATGATGCGGATCTCCGGGCGGGTCGCCAGGGTCTTGGCGATGCCCTCGCCGGGCCGCTCGGCGGCCAGCGCGACCAGGTTCGGGTCGAAGCCGGCCTCGGCGAGCACCTCGCGCGCGACCCGCACGGTCAGGGCCAGCGGCAGCACCGCGCGCGGGTGGGGCTTGACCAGCACCGCGTTGCCCGTGGCCAGGGAGGCGAACAGGCCCGGGTAGCCGTTCCACGTGGGGAAGGTGTTGCAGCCGATCACCAGGCCGACGCCGCGCGGGACCGGCGTGAACTGCTTGGTCAGCGCGTGCGGGTCGCGCTTGCCCTGCGGCTTGGTCCACTCCGCGGTCTCGGGCGTGCGGGCCTGCTCCGCGTACGCGTACGCCACCGCCTCCAGGCCGCGGTCCTGCGCGTGCGGGCCGCCCGCCTGGAACGCCATCATGAAGGCCTGGCCGGACGTGTGCATGACCGCGTGCGCGAACTCGTGCGTGCGGTCGCTGATCCGCTTGAGGATCTCCAGGCAGACCACCGCGCGCAGCTCCGGGCCGGCGTCCCGCCAGGCCCGCATCCCGGCCCTCATGGCCGGCAGCAGCACGTCGATGTCCGCGTGCGGGTAGCTCACGCCCAGCTCGATGCCGTACGGGGAGACCTCGCCGCCCACCCAGTCGTCCGTGCCGGGCTGGCCGAGGTCGATGCGGGTGCCCAGCAGGGCGTCGAAGGCGGCCTTGCCCGCGGCCATGTCCAGGCTGCCGTTCTCCCCGTAGGCCTTGGGGTGCTCGGGGTGCGGGGACCAGTACGCGCGCGTGCGGATGGCTTCCAGCGCCTGGTCGAGGGTGGGCCGGTGCCTGGCGATCAGGTCGTGCGCGGTCAGTTCGGCGGCCATGCGGGACCAACTCCTCGTCTCAGGAACTCGTCGTCGAGCTCACGGACCTGGGCATGAACGTGGGCGGAAAATCAAGTGGTGTGGCGCCGAGCGCCTCGTTCAGGGTGGTGGGCGGCGGGCGGGCGGTCAGAGTTAGAGTAACCGAACGATCGGTCGGGACAAGGGGGTCCGCCGCATCTGTGGAAAACCGTGTGCGGGAGGATCGCGCTCATGACAGCACTCGACCTCAGCAGTCCCGTGGCCGTCGTCGGCACCGGCACCATGGGCCAGGGCATCGCCCAGGTCGCGCTGGTCGCGGGCCACCCCGTCCGGCTCTACGACGCCGCCCCCGGCCGTGCCCGGGCCGCGGCCGACGCGATCGGCGCCCGCCTCGACCGGCTCGTCGAGAAGGACCGGCTCGGCGCCGCCGACCGGGACGCCGCGCGCGCCCGGCTGCTGCCCGCGGACAGCCTCACCGAGCTCGCGGACTGTGCCCTGGTCGTGGAGGCGGTACTGGAGCGTCTCGACGTCAAGCAGGACCTCTTCACCGAGCTGGAGGGCATCGTCGCCGACGACTGCCTGCTCGCCACGAACACCTCCTCGCTGTCCGTCACGGCCATCGGCGGCGCCCTCGCGAACCCCGGCCGCTTCGTCGGCCTGCACTTCTTCAACCCGGCGCCGCTGCTGCCGCTGGTCGAGGTCGTCTCCGGGTTCGCCACCGACGTCACGTCGGCCACGCGCGCGTACGAGACCGCCCGCGCCTGGGGCAAGGCCCCGGTCGCCTGCGCGGACACGCCGGGCTTCATCGTCAACCGCATGGCCCGGCCCTTCTACGCCGAGGCGTTCGCGGTGTACGAGGCGCAGGCCGCCGACCCCGCCACCATCGACGCGGTGCTGCGCGAGTCCGGTGGTTTCCGGATGGGCGCCTTCGAGCTGACCGACCTCATCGGGCAGGACGTCAACGAGTCCGTCACGCGCTCCGTGTGGGAGTCCTTCTTCCAGGACGTGCGCTTCACGCCGTCGCTCGCCCAGCGGCGGCTGGTGGAGTCCGGCAGGCTCGGCCGCAAGAACGGCCAGGGCTGGTACGACTACCGGGACGGCGCCGAGCGCCCCGAACCGCACACCGCCGAGGCGGCTCCGCCGCCCGCGTACGTCGTCGCCGAGGGTGACCTGGGTCCGGCGTCCGACCTGCTGACGCTGATCCGCGAGGCGGGCATCGCGGTCCGCGAGGAGGACGAGGACCACGGCACCCGGCTCGTGCTGCCCAGCGGCGGCCGGCTCGCCCTGGCCGACGGGCAGACCTCCGTGGAGTTCCGCGACACCGTCTACTTCGACCTCGCCCTCGACTACCGCGGCGCCACCCGCATCGCCCTGTCCGCCGCCCAGGACACCTCCTCGGGCACACTCGCCGAGGCCGTCGGCCTGTTCCAGGCCCTCGGCAAGAAGGTCAGCGTCATCGGCGACGTCCCCGGCATGATCGTCGCCCGTACGGTCGCGCGGATCATCGACCTGGCGCACGACGCCGTGGCCAAGGGCGTGGCCACCGAGGAGGACATCGACACCGCGATGCGGCTCGGGGTCAACTACCCCCTCGGCCCGTTCGAATGGAGCCGCAGGCTCGGCCGCGACTGGGCGTACGCCCTCCTGGACGACCTGCACCTGCGCGACCCCAGTGGCCGCTACGCGCCGTCCCTCGCGCTGTACCGCCACGCGTACGCGTCCGACAAGCGGGAGGACAGCACGTCATGACCACCGCCAGGCGGGACACGTACACGCCGGAGACCCTGCTGTCCGTCGCCGTGCGGGTGTTCAACGAGCGCGGCTACGACGGCACGTCCATGGAGCACCTGTCCCGGGCCGCCGGCATCTCCAAGTCCTCGATCTACCACCACGTCTCGGGCAAGGAGGAACTGCTGCGGCGGGCCGTCAGCCGCGCCCTGGACGGGCTGTTCGGCATCCTGGACGAGGAGCCCGCGCGCGAGGGGAGCGCCGCCGACCGGCTGGAGTACGTCGTGCGGCGCATGGTCGAGGTGCTGCTGCGGGAACTGCCCTACGTGACGCTGCTGCTGCGGGTGCGCGGCAACACCGGGACCGAGCGGTGGGCGCTGGACCGGCGCCGCGAGTTCGACCACCGGGTCGCCGCGCTGCTGAAGGCGGCGGCCGACGCCGGTGAGGTGCGCGGCGACATGGAGGTGCGGCTCGCGACCCGGCTCGTCTTCGGCATGATCAACTCGATCGTGGAGTGGTACCGGCCGGAGGTACGCGGCATGGGGGAGCGCGAAGTCGCCGACGCGGTGGTGCGGCTGGTGTTCGGCGGGCTGCGCAAGGACGGTTCCTGAGCCGCGGTCGTGAGGCTCAGTGCTGGGGTTCCAGGTCCTCCTCCTCGAACACCAGCAGCGTGCGGGTGCTGAGCACCTCCGGGATCGCCTGGAGCCGGGTCAGCACCAGCTCGCGCAGTGCCCTGTTGTCGGCGACGTGCACCATGAGCAGCACGTCGAAGTCCCCGCCCACCAGCGAGATGTGGGAGGCCCCGGGCAGCTGTCTGAGCTGTTCGCGCACCGTGCGCCAGGAGTTCTGGACGATCTTCAGGGTGATGTACGCCGACGTGCCGTGGCCCGCCCGTTCGTGGTCCACGCGCGCGCCGAAACCGCGGATCACGCCGTCCTCGATGAGCCGGTTGATGCGCGCGTAGGCGTTCGCGCGCGAGACGTGCACCCGTTCGGCGACCGACCGTATCGACGCGCGGCCGTCCGCCTGGAGCATGCGCAGGATGTCCTGGTCTATGGAGTCCAGGGGGCGCGGGGGCGGGAGGGGAACGCCGGGGTCCACTCCCTCGGCCATTTGTTCAGATGCCATCTCCCCCGGCCTCCCTACCATGGACGTACTGCGTTCATTCGAGGCTGTGCAGAACCGTTTGTCCACAGCCTGGGGCCGCCTGTAGCCAAAATGTGCCGTCGACCGAACAATCGGTTGGTGAGGCGTGTCATGGATGCCACGCCTCCGAAGCCGCTCCCAGCAGGAGGTGCCGTCATGACGGTCATGGAGCAGCGGGGCGCCTACCGGCCCTCCCCGCCGCCCGCCTGGCAGCCCCGCACGGACCCCGCGCCGCTGCTGCCCGACGCCGAGCCCCACCGCGTCCTCGGCACCGGGGCCGCCGCGCAAACCGACCCCGACCTGCTGCGCAGGCTGTACGCGGAGCTGGTGCGAGGCCGCCGCTACAACACGCAGGCGACCGCGCTCACCAAGCAGGGCCGCCTCGCCGTCTACCCGTCCAGCACCGGCCAGGAGGCCTGCGAGATCGCCGCCGCGCTCGTACTGGAGGAGCGCGACTGGCTCTTCCCCAGCTACCGCGACACGCTCGCGGTCGTGGCACGCGGCGTGGACCCCGTCGAGGCGCTCACCCTGCTGCGCGGCGACTGGCACACCGGCTACGACCCCTACGAGCACCGGGTCGCCCCGCTGAGCACGCCGCTGGCCACCCAGCTGCCGCACGCCGTCGGGCTCGCCCACGCCGCCCGCCTCAAGGGCGACGACGTGGTGGCGCTGGCCATGGTCGGCGACGGCGGCACCAGCGAGGGCGACTTCCACGAGGCGCTGAACTTCGCGGCCGTCTGGCAGGCACCGGTCGTCTTCCTCGTCCAGAACAACGGCTTCGCGATCTCCGTCCCGCTCGCCAAGCAGACCGCGGCACCGTCGCTGGCCCACAAGGCCGTCGGCTACGGCATGCCCGGCCGGCTGGTCGACGGCAACGACGCCGCAGCCGTCCACGAGGTCCTCGGCGAGGCCGTGCGGCGCGCGCGTGCGGGCGGCGGTCCCACGCTCGTGGAGGCGGTGACGTACCGCATGGAGGCCCACACCAACGCCGACGACGCCACCCGGTACCGCGACGGCGCCGAGGTGGAGACCTGGCGCGAGCACGACCCGATCCGGCTGCTGGAGCGGGAGCTGACCGAGCGCGGCCTGCTCGACGAGGACGGCATACGCGCCGCGCGGGACGCCGCCGAGGAGATGGCGGCCGGGCTGCGCGAGCGCATGAACCAGGACCCGGTGCTCGACCCGGCGGACCTGTTCGCCCACGTCTACGCCGAGCCCACCCCGCAACTGCGCGAGCAGCAGGCCGCGCTGCGCGCCGAACTGGAGGCCGAGGCCGAGTCGGAAGGAGCGCACCGATGACGACCGTCGCCGTCAAGCCGGCCACCATGGCGCAGGCGCTCACGCGCGCGATGCGCGACGCGATGGCCGCCGACCCGGCCGTGCACGTCATGGGCGAGGACGTCGGCACCCTCGGCGGCGTCTTCCGCGTGACCGACGGCCTCGCCAAGGAGTTCGGCGAGGACCGCTGCACGGACACCCCGCTCGCCGAGGCGGGCATCCTCGGCACGGCGGTCGGCATGGCGATGTACGGCCTCAGGCCGGTTGTGGAGATGCAGTTCGACGCGTTCGCCTACCCGGCGTTCGAGCAGCTGGTCTCGCACGTGGCGAAGATGCGCAACCGCACGCGCGGGAAGATGCCCCTGCCGCTGACCATCCGCGTGCCCTACGGCGGCGGCATCGGCGGCGTCGAGCACCACAGCGACTCGTCCGAGGCGTACTACATGGCGACTCCGGGACTCCATGTCGTCACGCCCGCAACCGTCGCCGACGCCTACGGCCTGCTGCGCGCGTCGATCGCCTCCGACGACCCGGTGGTCTTCCTGGAGCCGAAGCGCCTGTACTGGTCGAAGGACTCCTGGAACCCCGACGAGCCGACGCCCGTGGAACCGATCGGCCGTGCGGTGGTGCGGCGCTCGGGGCGGAGCGCCACGCTCATCACGTACGGGCCGTCCGTGCCCGTCTGTCTTCAGGCGGCGGAGGCGGCCCAGGCCGAGGGCTGGGACCTCGAAGTCGTCGATCTGCGCTCGCTGGTGCCGTTCGACGACGAGACGGTGTGCGCCTCGGTGCGGCGGACGGGACGCGCGGTCGTCGTCCACGAGTCGGGTTCCTTCGGGGGCCCGGGCGGGGAGATCGCGGCCCGGGTCACGGAGCGCTGCTTCCACCACCTGGAGGCGCCGGTGCTGCGTGTGGCCGGGTTCGACATCCCGTATCCGCCTCCGATGCTGGAGCGCCACCACCTGCCCGGAGTGGACCGGATCCTCGACGCCGTGGGGCGTCTGCAGTGGGAGGCCGAGAGCTGATGGCACAGGTGCTGGAGTTCAAGCTCCCCGACCTCGGTGAGGGGCTCACCGAGGCGGAGATCGTGCGCTGGCTGGTCGAGGTCGGCGATGTGGTCGCCGTCGACCAGCCGGTCGTCGAGGTCGAGACGGCCAAGGCGATGGTCGAGGTGCCCTGCCCGTACGGGGGCGTGGTCACCGCCCGCTTCGGCGAGGAGGGCACCGAGCTGCCCGTGGGCGCGCCGCTGCTGACGGTCGCCGTGGGGGCGCCCGCCTCCGACCGCCACGCCTCGGACTCGAGCACCCCGGCGCAGGCGGCCCCCTTCGGCCCGCAGTCGTCCGGCACGGCGGCCGAGACCACCTCGGGCTCGGGCAACGTCCTGGTGGGGTACGGCACGTCGGAGGCACCGGCCCGCAGGCGCAGGGTCCGGCCGGGGCAGCTGACGCCCGCCGCGCCCGGGCGCCCGCGCGACACCGCCCCGCCCGCTGCCCCGCCGTCCGACGGGCACACCGGCCCGGCAGGACAGCCGAACGGGCAGGCCGCCGCCGACACGGCCGACGGTCCCGTCCCGGTGATCTCGCCGCTGGTCCGGCGCCTGGCCCGGGAGAACGGCCTGGACCTCAGGAAGCTGACCGGTTCCGGCCCGGACGGGCTGATCCTCCGGGCGGACGTGGAGTACGCGCTGCGGGCCGCCGCCGCGCAGGACCGCCCGGCGCAGCCGTCGGCCGAGCCGCACGCGGGCGTGGCGTCCGCGACGGCCCGGCAGGCCTCCGCGCCGTCCGGCACCGCTGCCGCCACTGCCACGCACGGTGGCATCCGCACACCGCTCAAGGGCGTCCGCGGCGCCGTCGCCGACAAGCTGTCCCGCAGCCGGCGCGAGATACCGGACGCGACGTGCTGGGTGGACGCCGACGCCACGGAGCTGATGCGGGCGCGCGCCGCGATGAACGCCGCGGGCGGGCCGAAGATCTCCCTGGTGGCGCTGCTGGCACGGATCTGCACCGCCGCCCTGGCCCGCTTCCCGGAGCTCAACTCCACGGTGGACATGGCGGCCAGGGAGGTCGTCCGGTTCGACCACGTGCACCTCGGCTTCGCCGCGCAGACCGACCGCGGGCTTGTCGTGCCGGTCGTCCGGGACGCGCAGGCGCGGGACGCCGAGTCGCTGACCGCGGAGTTCGCGCGGCTGACCGAGGCGGCCCGGGCGGGGACCCTGACCCCGGCCGATCTCACCGGCGGCACCTTCACGCTGAACAACTACGGCGTGTTCGGCGTCGACGGTTCCACGCCGATCATCAACCACCCCGAGGCCGCGATGCTCGGCGTCGGCCGCATCGTCCCCAAGCCGTGGGTGCACGAGGGCGAGCTGGCGGTGCGGCAGGTCGTCCAGCTGTCGCTCACCTTCGACCACCGGGTGTGCGACGGGGGCACGGCGGGTGGCTTCCTGCGGTACGTGGCGGACTGCGTGGAACAGCCGGCGGTGCTGCTGCGGACGGTGTGAACCTCTGAGTCCGGCACCCTTCCGGGGCTCCGCCCACCGACCGCGGCGTGCCACGGTGTCCGCATGCTGTGCGCGGGGTGGCTCTGCTCCTTCCTGCGCCCATACTCGGGGGGTGACCGCCTACGAGCCCTCCAGCGGCCTCCAGCAGCCGTTCGCGGCCCGGTCCGGCCCCGGTGCCGGCCCCGCGCCGAAGTCCGGCCCTGCCGCGTACGACGCCGTCGTGCTGGCGGGCGGTGCCGCGCGGCGGCTCGGCGGCGCCGACAAACCCGGCGTGCGGGTGGGCGGACGGGCGCTGCTCGACCGCGTGCTGACCGCCTGCGCCGACGCCCGCGCCACGGTCGTCGTCGCCGATCCCCGGCCCACGGCCCGGCCCGTGGCCTGGGCCCGCGAGGAGCCGCCCGGCGGCGGCCCGCTCGCCGCCCTCGACGCCGGGCTCCGGTACACCGGCGCCGAGCACGTCGTGGTGCTCTCCGCCGACCTGCCCTTCCTCGCCCCGGCGACGGTGGGCCGGCTGCTGGCCGCGCTGCGGACGGGCGACGCCGACGGCGCGCTGCTCACGGACGGCGGCGGCCGCGACCAGCCCCTCGTCGCCGCGTACCGGTCCGCCGTTCTGCGCCGGGACCTCGCCGCGCTCTCCGCCCGGCACGGCGGCCTGGCCGGACTGCCCCTGCGTCGGCTCACCGGGGGTCTGCGTCTCACCCGTGTCGCGGACCCTGTAGCGTCCTTCGACTGCGACACCTGGGACGACATTGCCACCGCCAGGTCACGCATCAGGGAGCATGAGCACGTGTTGGACGAATGGATCTCCGCAGTCAAGGACGAGCTGGGCCTCGACCTGGACGTCGACACCGGCGCCCTGCTCGACCTCGCCCGTGATGCCGCTCACGGCGTGGCCAGGCCCGCCGCGCCGCTGACCACCTTCCTCGTCGGCTACGCCGCCGCGCAGGCGGGCGGGGGCCCCGAAGCCGTTGCCGGGGCGGCCCGCAAGGCGGCGGCGCTCGCGGCGCGCTGGGCCGCCGAGAACAGCCCGGGCGGCCCGGACAGCGCGCCTTCCTCGCGGGCTGACGCCGGAACAGCCGCCCCGGCCGCTCCGGGGTCCGGCGCCGGAGCAGCAACTCCGCCCGCCGCGGGTTCTGGCGCCGGTACGACCACTTCGCCTGCTTCCGGGTCCGGCGCTGAAGCAGCCACTCCGCCCGCCTCGGGGGCCGGGGCCGGTACAGCCGCCCGGCCCTCCCCGGGGTCCGGCGCCGAAGCAGCCACTCCGCCGGCCTCGGCAACCGAAACCGGCACAGCCGTCCCGCCCGCCCCGGAGCCCCACGCCGGACGTGCCGCCCCGCCCGCCCCTGAGCCCGGCGCCGGAAACGCCGCCCCCCGCACCCGCCCGGACGTCGGATGACCGCGCACGGCACCCGGCCCGGCGCAGAGGCCGACGATCTCGACGTCGAGGAGGCGCTCGCCCTCGTGAAGGAAGCAGGCGGCCAGGAGCCGGCGCGCCCACCCGCGGAACGGGCCACCGGAGACGCACCGGCCACGCCTGCCAGGGAAACCACCAGAGCCACGCCTGCCACCGGAGCCACCCCAGCCACGCCTGCCACCCCTTCCGCGCCAGGTGATCGGCCCGCGTCCGAAGCCCGGCACCGTGCCGCCCCCTGGCCGCAGGCCCGCGCTGCCGCCGCACGGGCCCCGCGGCCCGGCTCCCGCCGTCCGCCCGTCTCCGTCCCGCTCGACGCCGCGCTCGGTCTGACCCTGGCCGCTCCCCTCACCGCCCTCACCGACCTGCCCTCCTTCGCCACGTCCGCGATGGACGGCTGGGCGGTCGCCGGGCCCGGTCCCTGGGACGTACGGGCCGAGGACGTCCTCGCCGGGCACGCGGAGCCCGGGCCGCTCACCGACGGCGAGGCCGTGCGCATCGCGACCGGCGCCCGCATCCCCTCCGACACCACGGCCGTCCTGCGCTCCGAGCACGGCCGCACCGACGCCAAGGGCGCCCTGTACGCCACCCGCGACGTCGTGCACGGCCAGGACATCCGGCCCCGCGGCCAGGAGTGCCGCAACGGTGACCAGTTGCTGCCCGCCGGGGCGCTCGTCACCCCGGCCGTCCTCGGGCTGGCCGCCGCCGCGGGATACGACACCCTGACCGCCGTTCCGCGCCCGCGCGTCGAGGTCCTCGTCCTCGGCGACGAACTGCTGACCGAGGGGTTGCCGCACGACGGCCTGGTCCGTGACGCCCTCGGTCCCCTGCTGCCGCCCTGGCTGCGGGCGCTCGGCGCCGACGTGACCGCCGTACGACGGCTCGGGGACGACGCCGAGGCGCTGCACCACGCGCTCACCACGTCCGGCGCCGACGTGATCGTCACGACCGGCGGAACGGCCGCGGGCCCCCTCGACCACGTCCACCCCACCCTGCGCCGCATCGGCGCCGAACTCCTCGTGGACGGCGTGAAGGTGCGCCCCGGCCACCCCATGCTGCTGGCCCGCCTCAAGGACGACCAGCACCTCGTCGGCCTGCCCGGCAATCCGCTGGCGGCGGTGTCCGGCCTGCTCACCCTGGCCGAGCCGCTGCTGCGGACCCTGGCGGCCCGGCCGGCCCCGGAGCCGTACACGCTGCCGTTGCGGGACGCGGTGCACGGGCATCCGTACGACACCCGGCTCGTCCCCGCCGTCCTGCGCGGCGACCGGGCGGTGCCGCTGCACTACAACGGACCGGCCATGCTGCGCGGCATTGCGGCGGCCGACGCCCTGGCCGTCGTACCGCCGGGTGGTGCGCGGCCGGGTCAGGAGACGGAATTGCTCGACCTGCCGTGGGCCACCGGCGGAATCGGAGTGTGTTTCACGTGAAACTTCCGGGCCATGACGCGATAGCGCGCCAGGCGGACGAGCAGTTCGTGACCCACCGGGTGCGACTCCCGCGGATGATGGTGGAACACCCGATCCGCCAGGTCCTCAAGCGGTTGTCCATGGCCTTGGTGGTCCTGGTGGTGACCGCGGTGATCGTCTACGCCGACCGCGAGGGCTACAACGACAACTCCGACCGCTCCGTCGATCTCCTCGACGCCTTCTACTACGCCACCGTCACGCTCTCCACCACCGGCTACGGCGACATCACCCCCGTCAGTGACGCCGCCCGGCTCACCAATATCTTCGTCGTCACCCCGCTGCGCGTGCTGTTCCTGATCATCCTGGTCGGTACCACGCTGGAGGCGCTCACGGAGCGCACGCGGGAGGAGTGGCGACTGAACCGCTGGAGGTCCGCCTTGCGCGATCACACCGTCGTCATCGGCTTCGGCACCAAGGGCCGGTCGGCGATCCAGACCGTGTGCGCGACGGGACTGAAGAAGGAGCAGGTCGTGGTGGTCGATCCCAGCTCCAAGGCGATCGACGCGGCGAGTGCCTACGGCTTCGCGGGCGTCATCGGCGACGCGACGCGCAGCGAGGTCCTGCGCCGGGCGGAGCTGCACCGGGCGCGGCAGGTCATCGTCGCGACCCAGCGCGACGACACGGCCGTCCTGGTCACGCTGACGGCACGGCAGATGAACCGCGGCGCCAAGATCGTGGCCGCGGTGCGCGAGGAGGAGAACGCGCCGCTGCTGAAGCAGTCCGGCGCCGATGCGGTGATCACCAGCGCCAGCGCCGCCGGCCGGCTGCTCGGGCTGTCCGTGCTCAGCCCGTCCGCCGGCATGGTGATGGAGGACCTCATCCAGCAGGGCAGCGGGCTCGACATCGTGGAACGGCCGGCGATAAAGGCCGAGGTGGGCAAGACGCCGCGGCAGCTGGACGACCTGGTGCTGAGCGTCGTACGCGGGCACCGGGTGCTCGGGTACGACGATCCGGCCGTCGGGACGGTGCAGCTGACGGACCGGCTCATCACCATCGTGCGTGTGACGCCGGGCACGCAGGTCGCGCCCGACTCCCGGCCGATCCCGCGGGACTGACGGGACCGGCCACCCGCAGACGACCGGGGAGGACGGTTGCCTGCGGCCAGGGAGCACGGCCACGTGCGGACGGCTACTTGCGGTTGTAGAGCCGCATCGTGATCGGTCCGAAGACCAGCACGAGCAGGGCCGCCCAGCCCAGCGTCCAGGAGACCTCGGCCGTCGGCCAGTCACCCGCCATCAGGCCGCGCACCGCGGACGCGAGATGGGTGACCGGGTTGTTGTTGACGAAGACCTGCAGCCAGCCCGGCATGGTCCCCGGGTCCACGAAGACGTTGGACAGGAAGGTGAGGGGGAAGATCACCATCATGCTGACGCCCATCACCGACTTCTCGGTGCGCAGCATCAGCCCGAACATCGTCCAGATCCACGAGAACGCGAACGAGAAGACGATCAGCAGCGCGATCCCGGCGAGGACGCCGCTCACGCCGCCGCCGGGCCGGTAGCCGAGGATCAGGCCGACGGTGAGCATCACGACCGAGGCGATGGCGTAGCGCAGGGCGTCGCCCAGCAGATAGCCGACCATGGTGGACGGCCGCCAGATCGGCAGGCTGCGGAAGCGGTCGAAGACGCCCTTCTCGATGTCCGTGTTCACCGAGACGCCGGTGTACATCGTGATCATCACGACCGACATCACGAGGATGCCCGGCAGCAGGAACTGGATGTACTCCTTCGGCGACCCGGCCAGCGCCCCGCCGAACAGGTACGTGTACATCACGACCATCATGATCGGGAACGCCGTGACGTCGAAGAGCTGCTCCGGCACGTGCTTGATCTTCAGCATGGCCCGCCAGCCGAACGTCAGCGAGGCCGACAGCGCGCTGGGGCGCGGCGGGCGCTCCTTGGCCACCAGCAGCGCGGTGAGCGACTCGGCGCTGACCGGGGCCAGGTCGGTGGTCTCGGGGGTCGTCGCGGTGCTCATGCCGCCACCTCGTCCTTCGTGTCGCGGGCGCCTCGCCCGTCGTGGGTGTCGTGTCCGGTGAGGGCGAGGAACACCTCGTCCAGGCTGGGCTGCCCCAGCGAGAAGTTGTCGACGGTGACGCCCGCCCGGGCCAGTTCGCCGAGCGCGCGGGCGGCCTGCTCGGCCGCGGTGTCCTGACCGGCGGCCGAGCCGAGACGGGCCGTCAGCGCCAGCGGGTCGGGCTCGGGCTGCACGCGCGCGTCGAGGGTGCGCAGCAGGACGTCCGCCGCGCGTTCCCGCTGCTCGGCGTCCCGCAGCCGCAGATGGACGGTGCCGGCGCCGACGGACGCCTTCAGCTCGCCCTTGGTGCCCTCGGCGATGACCTTGCCGCGGTCGATGACGGCGATCCGGGACGCCAGCTGGTCGGCCTCGTCCAGGTACTGCGTGGTCAGCAGCACGGTCGTGCCCTGGGCGACGACCGCGCGGACGATGTCCCACACCTGGTTGCGGCTGCGCGGGTCGAGGCCGGTCGTCGGCTCGTCGAGGAACAGCAGGTCGGGCGTGTTGAGGATGGACGCGGCGATGTCGATACGGCGTCGCATGCCGCCCGAGTAGTGCTTGACCTGCTTCGCCGCCGCCTCCGAGAGTCCGAAGGCCTCCAGCAGCTGTGCCGCGCGGTACCGGGCGGCCTTCTTGCCGTGCCCGAGGAGCCGGGCCAGCAGGACCAGGTTCTCCGTGCCGGTGAGGTCCTCGTCCACGGACGCGTACTGCCCGGTGAGACTGACCCGGCCGCGCACCTCGTCCGCCTCCCGCACGACGTCGTGTCCGAAGACGTGGGCCTGGCCGCCGTCGGGCCGCAGGAGGGTGGCGAGGATCTTCACGGTGGTGGTCTTGCCGGCGCCGTTCGGGCCGAGGACCCCGTAGACCGTGCCGGCCGGTACGGACAGGTCGACCCCGTCGACGGCGCGGGTCTCGCCGAAGGTCTTCACCAGGCCCGCGGTCTCGATCGCCAGTCCGGACGTCTGTGTGCTCATGCTGGGGGTCCTTCCGCAGGCTCGGGCTACGCAGGGGGAGACCTTCACCGTCGCTCAAACTCATCGGTCCCGCACATGGTTTTGCCGCACACCGGTCGAAGGACCCGACGGACCGGGACCGCGGACCCAGGACCACCGGACCGCGGGGCGGCTGAGAGAGGGCGAGGCGGGGAGACGGGGCGAGGATCGGGGCGGGGGGCCGAGGGGTAGCGTCCTGTCCATGCACGCGATCACGATTCCCGAACCTGGAGGGCCCGAGGCGCTGGTGTGGGCCGAGGTCCCCGACCCGGTGCCCGGCGAGGGCGAGGTGCTGGTCGAGGTGGCGGCCGGCGCCGTCAACCGGGCCGACATCCTGCAGCGGCAGGGCTTCTACGACCCGCCGCCCGGCGCGTCCCCCTACCCCGGTCTGGAGTGCTCCGGGCGGATCGCCGCGATCGGCACCGGCGTGTCCGGCTGGGCCGTCGGCGACGAGGTGTGCGCGCTGCTCGCCGGCGGCGGCTACGCCGAGAAGGTCGCCGTACCGGCCGGGCAGCTGCTGCCCGTCCCGAAGGGGGTCGGCCTGACGCAGGCCGCGGCGCTGCCCGAGGTGGTCTGCACGGTCTGGTCGAACGTCTTCATGGTCGCCCACCTGCGCCCGGGCGAGACGCTGCTCGTGCACGGCGGCTCCAGCGGCATCGGCACCATGGCGATCCAGCTCGCCAAGGCCGTCGGTGCCCGGGTCGCCGTCACGGCGGGCACGCGGCAGAAGCTGGAGCAGTGCGCCCGGCTCGGCGCGGACATCCTGGTCAACTACCGGGAGCAGGACTTCGTCGCCGAGGTCAGGAAGGCCACGGGCGGGGCGGGCGCCGACGTCATCCTCGACAACATGGGCGCCAAGTACCTGGACCGCAACGTCCAGACCCTCGCCGTCAACGGCCGCCTCGCCATCATCGGCATGCAGGGCGGCGTCAAGGGCGAGCTGAACATCGGCGCGCTGCTGCGCAAGCGGGCCGCCATCAGCGCGACGTCGCTGCGCGCCCGCCCGCCGGAGGAGAAGGCGGCGATCGTCGCGGCCGTACGGGAGCACGTCTGGCCGCTGATCGACGGAGGTCACGTGCGCCCGGTGATCGACCGCGAGGTCCCGATGCCGGACGCGGCAGCCGCCCACCGGGTCGTGGAGGAGAGCGGCCACGTCGGGAAGGTGCTGCTGGTGACGCCGTAGCGCCGGGCCCCTCAGGCGCGGCGCATCCGCAGGCCGAGGAAGGCGAGGCCCAGGCCGAGGCCGATGAGGACCAGTCCGCTGCCCAGCGGCAGGATGCGCAGCGGTGGCCCGACGGCCCGCTCGGAGTGCGCACCGGCCTGCGGCCCGGCCGTCCCTCGCCCGGTCTCCGAGGGCACGGGCGCGGCGTCCTGAGTGGCCTCGCCGTCCGGTACGGCGGTGGCGTCCGGCTCGCCGGAGACGCCGCCGGCGTCGCGGCTGCCGCCGGTCCTGCTGCCGGCCGGTCTGCTGGGCTCCGCCTCACTCCGCTCCCGCCGCTCGTCCTGGACCTCCCCGGGCCGCCCCGGCCGCACCCGCCCCTCACCGGGGACGCTCCCGGCCCGGGACGGCGGCACGGCGGCGGACGCCTCGGACGGTCCGGGCCGCTCGGGCCGCTCGGACCCTTCGGACGGCGGACCGGACCGGGACGCGGCGGCCGGACGGAAGCCCGGGGCCGGATCGGACGCGGGCGCGGATGCGGACGAGGCCGGGGAGGCGTCGGAGACCGGCGCCGAGGGCGATCCGGACACCGGGGCCGACACACCGGGCGCAGGCTCGGCGGCGGGCGGTGTTTCGACGCGGCGGGACGGTTCGGCGGCGTACGACGGGCCCGCGCCGCCGAGCACCCCGTACGGCGCCACCAGCGCACCCGACGTCAGCGCGGCCAGCAGTGCCGCCGCCCGGAGTGTGCGCAGCCAGGAAGTCACCGTACAAGCCTCACATTCACCGCGAATTCCGGCATTCCCTGACCCGCCAACAGATTGATCACGCTTCTCCGGGGGCACCGCCGTGAGAACGTGACCGGTGGGAGAGAATGGGCGCATGGAGATGCCGAGGAACGACAGGTCGCCGGAGAACCCGCAGATCCTGGTGGTCGGCCAGGACGGCATGGCGCTCAGCGGCGGCAACGGGGGCGAGGACTCCCGCGAGACCCCGCTCACGGAGCAGGTGGAGCAGCCTGCGAAGGTCATGCGCATCGGCAGCATGATCAAGCAGCTCCTGGAGGAGGTGCGCGCGGCTCCCCTGGACGAGGCCAGCCGGGTCCGGCTGAAGGAGATCCACGCCAGCTCGGTCAAGGAGCTGGAGGACGGTCTGGCGCCGGAGCTCGTCGAGGAACTGGAGCGGCTCTCCCTGCCCTTCACGGACGAGGCGACCCCGAGCGACGCGGAACTGCGCATCGCGCAGGCCCAGTTGGTGGGCTGGCTGGAAGGCCTCTTCCACGGGATCCAGACCACGCTGTTCGCCCAGCAGATGGCGGCACGCGCCCAACTGGAACAGATGCGCCGCGCCCTCCCCGCGGGCGCCCTCCACGAGGACGAGGAAAACCCCCCGGGGGGCCGCTCGGGCGGGCCGTACCTGTAAGAAGGCTCCCGCACGCGAGGGCCCGGCAGCCGTGACGTACGGCTGCCGGGCCCTCGCCATGCGGCGGAACGGTTCTCCGGTCAGGAGGACGGGGGGTTGCCCGTGGAGACGCTGAGCTGGACTTCGACGTCCTTGGGGTCCACATCCGTACCGGCGGCCGGGAACTGGGCGATGACCGCGCCCTCGCCGTAGGTGTTCTCGTCCACGTCCTTGGTGTCGACGCGCCACCCCGCGGCCTGGGCGCACGCCTTGACCGACGGGAGGTACTTGAACCGGAAGTCCGGCAGCTGCACCTTGTCCGGGTCGTTGTGGGACTCGACCGGCTCGGTGCACTTCTCCACGTCGATCGTCTTCGACGTGTCCGGCCCCCGGTACCCCGCCGCCTTGGACGGCGCCCCCGGCACGCTCGCGGTGCTGCTGCCGCCCCCCGTGTCGTCCTTGTCGCCGCCGCTCGTCGTCAGCGCCACGATCAGGCCCACGACCGCCACCGCCGACACCACGATCGAGCCGATGACGACCGGCCTGTTGCTCTTGCCGCCGCCCCGGGAGCCCGCGGACGCCGGCTGCTGCGGGGCGATGGTGTACGGCGGCGGAGTCGACGGCTGGTAGCCGCCCAGCTGCGGATAGCCGTACGCCGGGGAGGGCGCGGGCGTGCCGTACGGATGCGGGGCCGGGTGGTACGGCGTCTGCACGCTGCCCGACGGCGCCGGGGCGCTCTGGTCGACCGGCGGGAACACCGCCGAGCCGACGCCCGCGCCGCTCGCCGTCTGCGCGCCCGGCACGATGCTCGGCGCGGCGGCCTGCAGGGACGACGCCACGCGCAGGCACTCGGTGCGCATCGCCTCGGCGCTCGGGAAGCGCTCGTTCGGGTTCTTCTTCAGCGCGCGGGCGATCAGCGCGTCCACGGCCGGCGGCAGCGCGCGGTTGATGGAGGACGCCGTGACCGGCTCCTCCTGCACGTGCGCGTACGCGATCGCCAGCGGGGAGTCCGCGTCGAACGGCAGCCGCCCGGTGACCAGCTGGAACAGCATGATGCCGACCGAGTACAGGTCGGAGCGGGCGTCGACGCCGCGGCCGAGGGCCTGCTCGGGCGACAGGTACTGCGGGGTGCCCACGACCATGCCGGTCTGCGTCATCGACGTGACCCCGGACTGCATGGCGCGTGCGATGCCGAAGTCCATGACCTTGACCACGCCGCGCTTGGTCACCATCACGTTGCCCGGCTTGATGTCCCGGTGGACCAGGCCCATCTCGTGGCTGATCTCCAGCGCGGCGAGCACGTCCGCGGTGACCTTCAGCGCCTTGTCGGCGGGCATCGCGCCGTACTGCCGTACGTCCTCGTCGAGGACCGAGCCGAGCGGGCGGCCCTCGACGTACTCCATGACGATGTACGGCGTCGTCATGGAGTCGAGGTCGTCCTCGCCGGTGTCGAAGACCGAGACGATGTTCGTGTGCGTGAGCTTCGCCACGGCCTGGGCCTCGCGGCGGAAGCGCTCGCGGAAGGCCTGCTCGCGGCCCAGTTCGGTGTGCAGTGTCTTGATCGCGACCTGGCGGTCCAGCACGCTGTCGTAGGCGAGATGCACCGAGGCCATGCCGCCCTCGCCGAGCAAGTCGCGCAGCTGATAGCGGCCACCGGCGAGCGCGCGCCCCGTGTACCGGCCCTGTGCGCCGTCCTGGCTCATCGTTCTGCGTCCCCCATAGCCCCTCAGGCGCCGGCTTCTTGTCGGTGACCCGGTCAGTGATCGAATGTGCTATTCCCGGCCAAGTCTGCCCGAGGGCACTGACACGTCAAGCTCGGTGCCCGTTCCGTGACCGTACGCGAAAGAAGCGTCGCGGAAGCGTTACAGCCGCCGTACCCCCGGTACACAGAATTTGCACTACCGGGCGTCCGGCCGGTTTGATGGCCGGTCCGTCTCATGCCGGTCCCGGCCTCCGTCTCGCACCGGAGCCTTGCGCGGAGGCTGTAGCGTGGCCGACGGAGACCGTAACAACACCGCGCGCATCGCGGGCAGAAACGACGGCGAGGACTGATGGCACAGCAGCGCGCTCAGGGCCCGTCCGACCCCGAGGCGACTGGCGGCGGTATGTCAGACGCGCCGGAGCACTGGGGCAACGGCGGGCTGGTCGGGGACGGCCGGTACCGGCTGACCCACAGACTCGGCCGGGGCGGCATGGCCGAGGTGTTCGCCGCCGAGGACGTCCGCCTCGGGCGCACCGTGGCGGTCAAGCTGCTGCGCGCCGACCTCGCCGAGGACCCGGTCTCCAAGGCCCGCTTCACGCGCGAGGCGCAGTCGGTGGCCGGGCTCAACCACCACGCCATCGTCGCCGTGTACGACTCCGGCGAGGACGTCGTGGGCGGCCAGTCGGTGCCGTACATCGTGATGGAGCTGGTCGAGGGCCGCACGATCCGCGACCTGCTGCTGAACGCCGAGGCGCCCGGACCCGAGCAGGCCCTGATCATCGTCTCGGGGGTCCTGGAGGCGCTGGCGTACTCGCACCAGCACGGCATCGTGCACCGCGACATCAAGCCCGCCAACGTGATCATCACGCACAACGGCGCCGTGAAGGTCATGGACTTCGGCATCGCGCGCGCCCTGCACGGGGCGTCCACGACGATGACGCAGACCGGCATGGTCATGGGCACCCCGCAGTACCTCTCCCCGGAGCAGGCGCTCGGCAAGGCCGTCGACCACCGCTCCGACCTGTACGCCACGGGCTGCCTGCTGTACGAACTGCTCGCGCTGCGCCCGCCGTTCACCGGTGAGACCCCGCTGTCGGTGGTCTACCAGCACGTCCAGGACATCCCGACGCCGCCGTCCGAGGTGTCGGACGCCTGCCCGCCCGAGCTCGACGGCCTCGTCATGCGCTCGCTGGCGAAGGAACCGGACGACCGCTTCCAGACCGCCGAGGAGATGCGCGGCCTGGTCCAGTACGGGCTGCAGATGCTGTACGACCAGGGCGGCCACACCGGCACCTGGAACACCGGCCCGGTCGACATGCACGAAGGCCGGCACACCCCGGCCGCGGGCTTCGCCGGCACGGCCGTGATGCAGCACCCCGACGCCTCGGGGACGTCGCAGATCCCGCCGATCCTGCCCACCGGGTACGGGGGCGACGACGGCGGCTTCGAGGGGAACGGCAACCGCGGCGGGCGCGGCAAGCTGTGGATCCTCGCGGTGCTCGCGGTGATCGCCGTCGCGGCGGGCGTCGCGCTGGCCCTGAACAACGGCGGCTCCGGCGGCGGCGGGTCCGGCACGACGCAGTCGCCGACGACCTCGCAGACCACCAAGGACGACAAGGCCAGCAGGACGCCGAGCGACGAGGCCTCGGAGAAGCCCACCGACACGGGCTCGGACCAGGGCACCGGCACGGGGTCGAACCCGGACTGGACGCCGTCCGCCACGCCGTCGTTCACGCCGTCGCCCAGCTACACGGGCGAGCCGACCGAGGAGCCGACGACGGAGGAGCCGACGGAGGAGCCGAGCGCCGATCCGCCGACCGGCGGTCAGTCGTCCACGCCCTCCAACACGCCGGATCCGCCGACGGGCGGGACGCTCAGCGGCGGCACCGACGGCGGCGGCGACGGCGGAGACTGACCCTTTCACGCGCGCGTGTGGCCCGGAAACGGGCTTCACGCGCGCGTGGTGTCCCGGAAGCCGAAGCCGCTCCGTACGGCGGCCCAGCAGGACGAACGGGTCGCACGCGCGCGTGGCGTCACGGGCCCGCGCGGGTGCCGCTCAGTCCGTGAACGCGTCGCACACGGCGTCGTACTCCCGCGTCCACCACACCGCCAGCGCCGACGCCGCCGGGAACTGCGGGTCCGCGCGGGTGTCGCCGCGCTCGTAGTGCCAGCGCAGCATCCAGAAGTCGTTCAGGCGCTCCCACCACACCCGGTGCACGGCCGCGGCCAGCTCGGAGGGCGTGGCGCCGGTCGTCCGCCGGTACGCGCGCGCGTAGGCGCGTACCTTCGGCAGGTCCAGCGTGCCGGTGGGGCGCACGAAGAAGATCGCGGCGGCGCGTACGGCCTCCTCCGCGCGGGGCTGCACGCCGAGCCGGTCCCAGTCGACGATCGCGGCGGGCACGTCGTCCTTGTAGAGCACGTTGAACGGGTGGAAGTCCCCGTGCACCCAGCCCACCGAGCCGCCGCGCGGCGGGCGTCGGCCGGCGTGCTGCTCCAGGAGCGCGCGCCGCTCCAGCAGCCGGTGGCGGGCGAGTTGGTCGAAGGGGCCGGCCGGCTGGTGGCTGCGTACCCGGTCCAGGAGGTCGTCGATGAGGGCGAAGGTGTCGCCGGGGTCGGCGCTCTCGGCGCGCGGACCGGCGCCGTCGGGGGCGCCCCGGGAGGCGGTACCGGCGGCGTGCGCTCCGGTGTGGTTCTCGCGCGCGGGCATCACGCGCTCCAGTCCGGCGTGCACCGCCCCGAGGAGCGCGCCGAGGCGTCCGCACTGGGCGGTGCCGAGCTGGCCGCCGTGGCGGTGGCGGCCGTCGATCCAGGGGTGCAGCGCGTACGCGGAGCCGCCGACGACCACGACCGTGCGTCCGTCGCGGCCGGGCAGCGGCGGGGCGACCGGGACGCCCAGGTCGGCCAGGCGCTGGGTGGCCCGGTGCTGGCGGGCGATCGCGGCCGGGTCGGCGGTGTCCGGGTCGAAGTGGTGCTTGAGGAAATAGCGGCCGCGGGTCGTGCACAGGCGGTAGCCGCGGTTGAGCAGCCCTTGGTCGACGGGCTCGCAGGTGAGCGGTGAGCCGGCGGCGAACCGGCTGAGGAGGGCGCCCAACGGGGGCGCATGGGGCACGGGGGGTGGTACACATAAGCGCGACACGCGCCGAATGCTAGGGCACCGAACGGGCCTGTGAGCTGGGCGTCGTCACACACAGTCGTCACTGGTCGCCCTCAGTCGCAATCGGTCACAGTGCGCTGCGGAAGTGGCGCCGGGGGCGCGGCGGGCGGCTCGCGCGCCTCGCAGCGGCAGAGCGGCGATGCTCACGACGGACCGGCCGAGGAGAAAAACCCCGATTTTCCCGGCTTCACCCACGAGAGCCCTCTCGGACACGAACTCTTCCCGTGCCCGGGGTGCCCGGGATAACGTGCCGTTGTTCCGGCCCCCTGCAAGGCTGTGATCAGTGCCGTGACCAGCGGCTGCTTCGGATTCTGCGAGGTACTTGGGACCGCCAAGCGAAAATACTTGGAAATCCAAGGAAATACGCAGGTCAGAAGGGGTTTCACAGAAATGTGGAGCACTGGGTAACGTGATTCTTGCAGGGCGCTCGCCGGGGCACCTGTCACGCCTGTTCCCGGCCGAGTGGCACCCACCCCGTGCCCGTAGGTCCAGAACAGGTGAGCCTCCCCGGCTTCCAAAGAGCAGGGGGGACCCTCAGGCCTACCGGCAACCCCGGGGGCCGGACCGACGGAGGAGCACACGTGACCGTGGAGAGCACTGCCGCGCCCAAGCCGCGACGCAGCGCCGGAAGCACAGCCGGCACCACCGGCGCCAAGCGCACCACCAGCACGACACGCGCCAAGAAGAGCGGCGAGCCCCCGCTCGTGCAGCTGCTGACGCCCGAGGGCAAGCGCGTGAAGAACGCCGAGTACGACAAGTACGTCGCCGGCATCACCCCCGACGAGCTCCGCGGCCTGTACCGCGACATGGTGCTCACCCGCCGCTTCGACGCCGAGGCCACCGCCCTGCAGCGCCAGGGCGAGCTGGGCCTGTGGGCCTCCCTGCTCGGCCAGGAGGCCGCCCAGATCGGCTCCGGCCGCGCCCTGCACGACGACGACTACGTCTTCCCGACCTACCGCGAGCACGGCGTGGCCTGGTGCCGCGGCGTCGACCCGACGAACCTGCTCGGCATGTTCCGCGGCGTCAACAACGGCGGCTGGGACCCCAACGGCAACAACTTCCACCTCTACACCATCGTCATCGGCTCCCAGACGCTGCACGCCACGGGCTACGCCATGGGCGTCGCCAAGGACGGCGCCGACTCGGCGGTCATCGCCTACTTCGGCGACGGCGCGTCCAGCCAGGGCGACGTGGCGGAGGCGTTCACCTTCTCCGCGGTCTACAACGCCCCGGTGGTGTTCTTCTGCCAGAACAACCAGTGGGCGATCTCCGAGCCGACCGAGAAGCAGTCCCGCGTGCCGCTGTACCAGCGCGCGCAGGGCTTCGGCTTCCCCGGCGTGCGCGTCGACGGCAACGACGTCCTCGCCTCCCTCGCGGTCACCAAGTGGGCCCTCGAGCGGGCCCGCAACGGCGAGGGCCCCACCCTGGTCGAGGCGTACACGTACCGCATGGGCGCCCACACCACCTCCGACGACCCCACCCGCTACCGCCACGACGACGAGCGGGCCGCCTGGGAGGCCAAGGACCCGATCCTGCGCCTTCGCCGTCACCTGGAGTCCGCACACCACGCGGACGAGGGATTCTTCGCGGAACTCGAAGCGGAGAGCGAGGCGTTGGGCAGACGAGTGCGCGAAGCGGTCCGCGCCATGCCGGACCCGGACCACTTCGCCATCTTCGAGAACGTGTACGCGGACGGGCACGCGCTCGTGGACGAGGAGCGGGCCCAGTTCGCCGCCTACCAGGCATCGTTCGCGGACGCAGACGGGGGTAAGTGACATGGCAGAGAAGATGGCCCTGGCCAAGGCGATCAACGAATCGCTGCGCCGCGCCCTGGAGGCGGACCCGAAGGTCCTCGTCATGGGCGAGGACGTCGGCAAGCTCGGCGGCGTGTTCCGGGTGACGGACGGCCTGCAGAAGGACTTCGGCGAGAGCCGCGTCATCGACACCCCGCTCGCCGAGTCCGGCATCGTCGGCACCGCGATCGGCCTCGCCCTGCGCGGCTACCGCCCGGTGGTGGAGATCCAGTTCGACGGCTTCGTCTTCCCGGCGTACGACCAGATCGTCACGCAGCTGGCGAAGATGCACGCGCGTTCGCTGGGCAAGGTGAAGATGCCCGTCGTCGTCCGCATTCCCTACGGCGGCGGCATCGGCGCGGTGGAGCACCACTCCGAGTCCCCGGAGGCCCTGTTCGCGCACGTCGCGGGCCTGAAGATCGTCTCCCCGTCGAATGCGTCCGACGCGTACTGGATGATGCAGCAGGCCATCCAGAGCGACGACCCGGTGATCTTCTTCGAGCCCAAGCGCCGCTACTGGGACAAGGGCGAGGTCAGCACCGAGGCGATCCCCGACCCGCTGCACAAGGCGCGCGTGGTCCGCGAGGGCACCGACCTGACCCTCGCCGCCTACGGCCCGATGGTGAAGCTCTGCCAGGAGGCGGCCGACGCGGCGGCCGAGGAGGGCAGGTCCCTGGAGGTCCTGGACCTGCGCTCGGTGTCCCCGCTCGACTTCGACGCGATCCAGGCGTCGGTCGAGAGGACCCGCCGCCTGGTGGTCGTCCACGAGGCGCCGGTGTTCTTCGGCTCCGGCGCGGAGATCGCCGCGCGCATCACGGAGCGCTGCTTCTACCACCTGGAGGCCCCGGTGCTCCGGGTCGGCGGCTACCACGCCCCGTACCCGCCGGCCCGCCTGGAGGAGTCGTACCTGCCCGACCTGGACCGGGTACTCGATGCCGTCGACCGCTCGCTGGCGTACTGAGGAGAGGGTCGTGACGACGATGACGGAAGCGTCCGTGCGCGAGTTCAAGATGCCCGACGTGGGCGAGGGACTCACCGAGGCCGAGATCCTCAAGTGGTACGTCCAGCCGGGCGACACGGTCACCGACGGCCAGGTGGTGTGCGAGGTCGAGACGGCCAAGGCCGCCGTCGAGCTGCCCATCCCCTACAACGGCGTGGTCCGCGAGCTGCACTTCCCCGAGGGCACCACGGTCGACGTGGGCACGTCGATCATCGCGGTCGAGGTGGCGGGCGGCGCGCCCGCGGCCGAGGCCCCGGTCCAGGAGGCCGTCGAGCCGCAGGCCGAGGAGCCCGCGGCGCACGGCGCGGGCCGCCAGGCGGTCCTCGTCGGCTACGGCGTGGCCACGTCCTCGACCCGCCGCCGCCCCCGCAAGGGCGCGCAGCCGCAGGCCGCGGACGCGTCGAAGGCGATCCAGTCCGAGCTGAACGGCCACGGGGGCGCGCCCGCGGCGACCGCCGTCCCCGCCGGGGCCCCCGCCCCGGCCGGCCCGGCCCGTCCGCTGGCGAAGCCGCCGGTGCGCAAGCTGGCGAAGGACCTGGGCGTGGACCTGGCCACGGTGGTCCCGTCCGGCCCGGACGGCATCATCACGCGCGAGGACGTCCACGCCGCGGCGACGCGTACCGAGGCCCCGGAGCGGGCCGAGCCCCAGGCGCAGCCCGCCCCGTCGGTCCCGGCCCAGGCGGCCCCGCCCGCCGTGGTCTCCTACGACACGGCGCGCGAGACCCGCATCCCGGTCAAGGGCGTCCGCAAGGCGACGGCGGCGGCGATGGTGGGCTCGGCGTTCACCGCGCCGCACGTCACGGAGTTCGTGACGGTCGACGTGACGCGGACGGTGAAGCTGGTCGAGGAGCTGAAGCAGGACAAGGAGTTCACGGGCCTGCGCGTGAACCCGCTGCTCCTGATCGCCAAGGCCCTGCTGGTCGCCATCAAGCGCAACCCGGACATCAACGCGTCCTGGGACGAGGCGAACCAGGAGATCGTGGTCAAGCACTACGTCAACCTGGGCATCGCGGCGGCCACCCCGCGCGGTCTGATCGTGCCGAACATCAAGGACGCGCACGCCAAGACGCTGCCGCAACTGGCCGAGTCCCTGGGCGAGCTGGTGTCCACGGCAAGGGAGGGCAAGACCTCCCCGGCCGCGATGCAGGGCGGCACGGTCACCATCACCAACGTCGGCGTCTTCGGCGTCGACACCGGCACGCCGATCCTGAACCCCGGCGAGTCGGCGATCCTCGCGGTGGGCGCGATCAAGCCCCAGCCGTGGGTCCACAAGGGCAAGGTCAAGCCGCGTCAGGTCACCACGCTGGCCCTGTCCTTCGACCACCGCCTGGTGGACGGGGAGCTGGGCTCGAAGGTCCTGGCGGACGTGGCGGCGATCCTGGAACAGCCGAAGCGGCTGATCACCTGGGCGTAGCCCGGGGAAGGCCACACGCGGGAGCCGCGCACCCCACGGGGATGCCGTTGGTTAATTCGGGCCTGGTTGCTTCGCCCCGTCGCTATGCGGCGGGGCGAAGTGCTGTCAGAGGGCTGGTGCGGGTGCGGGCTCGGG
>NZ_JBFBAX010000039.1:0-42930 GCF_040682395.1 Streptomyces sp. NPDC051207
GCCTCGGCGCAGTCGCCGCCCTGGAGGAGGAACGCCTCTCCCTTGGCGACGGCCGCCATCCGGGCGCGCAGCTGATCGCACTCGCCCGCGAAGACCAGCGGCGGATACGACGCGAGGTCGGCGAGGACGTCGCGCAGCGCCTCGGCGTCGGGGTACTCGGGCTGCTGCGCCGCGGGCAGGGACTGCCAGGAGTGGGGGCTGAACAGGTTCATCTGTGACCACGTGGCAGTCGACCTGCCACAGCTCCTTGTCGTTCGGACATGGGGCGTTCGGACATGGGTGTGTTGCCGGCCACCGGTGCCGTCGGTGCCACCGGTGTGCCGCTCGCCGTCAGTGCCGGGGCTCGACCGGGGCCTCGCGGATACCGAGGAGCGTGGACCCGGTCTCCGAGCTGACCCGGTGGACGCTGCCGGACTCCTCGACCACGAGGTCCCCGGCGGCGTACCGGTCGCCGTTGTCGTTGCACAGCTCGCCCTGGAGGACGAACATCGGCTCGTAGCCCAGGTGTTCGTGCAGGTCTCCGTGCGCGCCCGCCGGGGTCGAAGCGGATGAGCTGCGCCGTCGCTCGCCGGGGGCCTCCGGTCGCGTAGAGGGCGTGGATTCCGGTGCCGGCGCGGCCCGGCTCTTCCCAGCGTGTCCACTCGACGGCGTCGAGTGCCTCGGGCGACAGCAGGTCGCGCAGCACCAGGACGCTGCGGTCCGGCCGGCTGCCGGTGGAGGCGGGTGCAAGGGGCATGTCGGTGTTCTCCTCTCCGCCCTGAGCGGTCGAGGCCGGGCAGTGGCCTCGGCCCACTCAGGGTTCGGGAACGGGGAACACCGCGTCATCGGCTCAGGGGAGGAGGCCCGGCCGCCCGCTCCTCCCGAGGAGTACGCCGATCCGCCAAAGGTGGAGGGGCGCCGACGGGCCCGCGGCCCGGGACAAGGCCCAGCGTTCGCGGGCGGTGGGCATCTGGGGCCTGGTGTCGGCGGTCGCCTTCGGTGCCGGGCCCGCGGTCGGCGGGCCGCTGGTGTCGGGGCTCGACTGGCGGGCGGTGTTCTGGGTGAACCTGCCGGTCGCCGCGGTCGCGGCGCTGCTGACCCTGCGGCACGTCCCGGCCCCGGGCCGGGCGCCCCGGGCGGGCCGGATGGACCCCGCCGGCCAGCTGCTCGGCGTGCTCGGGCTGCTCGGCGTGGCCGGGGCGCTGAACGAGGCGGGCACCGAGGGCTGGACCTCCGCGAAGGTGCTGACGCTGTGCACGGTGGGCGTGCTGGCCCTGGCCGCCTTCGTCGTCGTCGAACTGCGCCTGGAGAAGGGCGCCTCGCAGCCCGGTGCGAGGCGTCCGCTGCTGCCGCCCGCGCTGTTCCGTGAGGCCAGGCTCACCGCGACCATCACGATCGGGCTGCTGCTCAGCCTGGGCTACTACGGGCTGCTGTTCGTCGCCACCCTGTACTTCCCAGCAGGAGCGCGGACTCAGCGCGCTGGGTACGGGGTTCGCGCTGCTCCCGTCGGTCTGCATGGGCTTCGCCGCGGCGCCGCTGTCGAGCCGCCTCACCGCCCGCACCGGGCCCTACGTGCCGATGGCCGGCGCGCTGCTCCTGGGCGCCTGCGGCTTCCTGGGCTGGCTCGCGGCCGGGCCCGGCACCGCGTACCCGGTGCTGCTCTTCGCGCTCATGGCGACGGGCCTGGCGACACCGGTCACGGTCGTGGCGGCCACCGTCGCCGTCATGGAGGCGGCCCCCGCGCACCAGGCGGGCGTGGCGTCGGCGGTGTTCAACGTGTCCCGCCAGGTGGGCAGCGCCATCGGCGTGGCCCTGTTCGGCACGCTCATCGGCGCGACGGGCAGCCTGGTCAGCGGCCTGCACGTCAGCGCCGTCATCGCCGCGGCGGCCTTCCTGCTGGGGTCGGTCCTGGCCGCGGTCACGGCCCGCCGTGCGGAGGCGTCCCGGCGATGACGGCCGCATCCCCTTCCTTCGACCTGCTCAGCTGAGCCGTGCTCACGGCGGTGCTATGTTCTCGTAACCATGTTCTGCCATACTGAATGCGGGTAAGGTTTTAATGGTTCAGTCCGTTCAGCGCGCGGCGCGCCTGCTGCGTGAACTGGCAACGTCGGGCCCGCGCTTGGGCGTCACTGAACTCGCCGAGCGGATCGGTGTCTCCAAACCGACCGTGCACGCGCTGCTGCGCACCCTGGAGGCCGAGGGATTCGTGCGCCAGGAGAAGGAGAGCAACAAGTACCTCCTGGGCTCGGCGCTGCTCCGCCTCGGCAACTCCTACCTGGAGACACAGGAGTTGCGCTCCCGCTCGGTCGCCTGGGCGGACACGCTGGCCGAGCGCACCGGCGAGGCGGTGTGGGTCGCCGTGCTGGACGACGACCGGCGCGTGCTCGTCGTGCACCACGTCTTCCGGCAGGGCAGCGGGGTGCAGATCCTGGAACTCGGCGCCAGCGTGCCGTGGAACACCTGCGCGCTCGGCAAGGCCCTCGTCTCGTTCCTGCCGCAGCCCCGGCAGCGGGACATGCTGGCGGGCGAACTGGTCCGCCTGACCGGCAAGAGCGTGGTGGACCCGGACGTGCTGGCGGCCCAGTTGGAGGAGACCCGGCAGACCGGGTACGCGCTGGAGGACCAGGAGAGCACGCTGGGCGAGGCCGGCATCGCCTCCCCGGTGTTCGACCGGTACGGCGACCCCGCGGGCGCCATCGGCATCGTCGGCCCCGTGGAACGGCTGCTCGGCGAGGCGGACCGGCAGCGGCACGCGGTGGCCGTACGCGAAGTGGCGACCCTGCTGTCGCGCGAACTCGGCGCCGGCCGGGGCGTCGCCTGGCGCGTCACCGACTGACCCGGCCGGGAACGACTGCCCGTGGCCGGGAACAGGGACGCCGACCCGGCCGGGACAGGAACGCGGCGGGGCCGCAGTCAGCGCAGCGCCCCGCGCGGTGTCCGGAGATTCCGCGCGGGGCGCTGCCGGCGGACGTCGGGTGCTGCCGCCGCCGGGCTGTCGGGTGCGGTCAGCTCCGCGTGCCCAGCAGCCGCGTGACGTCGACGAGGCGGTGGGAGAAGCCGGACTCGTTGTCGTACCAGCCGAAGACCTTCACGTGCCGGCCCTCGCCCGTGACCGTCGTCAGCTTGGAGTCGAAGATGCAGGACGCCGGGTCGCCGACGATGTCGGTGGAGACGATCGGGGCGTCGGTGTACCGCAGCACCCCGGCCAGCGGTCCGGCCGCCGCCTCGGCGAAGATCTCGTTGACCTCCTCGACGCTGGTCGGCCGGCCCACGTACACCGACAGGTCGGTCAGCGAGCCGACCGGCACCGGCACGCGCAGCGACGAACCGGCCAGCCGGCCGTTCAGCTCGGGCAGGACGAGGCCGATGGCCTTGGCGGCGCCGGTCGAGGTGGGCACGATGTTGAGCGCGGCCGAGCGGGCCCGCCGGGGGTCGCGGTGCGGGCCGTCCTGGAGGTTCTGGTCCTGGGTGTAGGCGTGCACGGTGGTCATCAGCCCGTGCTCCACACCGAGGCGGTCGTTCAGCACCTTCGCCAGGGGCGCCAGGCAGTTCGTCGTGCAGGACGCGTTGGAGACGATGTGGTGCGCCGCCGGGTCGTAGCTCGTGTGGTTGATGCCGTACGCGAGCGTGAGGTCCTCGTTCTTCGCCGGGGCGGAGATGAGGACCTTGCGCGCGCCCGCGTCAAGGTGCGCGGCGGCCTTCTCGGCGTCGGTGAAGATGCCGGTGGACTCCACGACCACGTCGACGCCCAGCTCGCCCCAGGGCAGCTTGCCCGGCTCGCGCTCCGCGTGGACGGCGATCCGGTGGCCGTCGACCACGAGGGCGTCGCCGTCCGCCACGACCTCGGCACCGAGGCGGCCCATGGTGCTGTCGTAGCTGAGCAGGTGGGCGAGCGTCGCCGGGTCGGTCAGGTCGTTCACCGCCACGATCTCGAGATCGGCGTCCTGGGCGAGCGCGGCCCGCAGGTACCCGCGGCCGATGCGGCCGAATCCGTTGATGGCGACCTTGATGCTCATGTCTGTGTCTCTTCTCTGCGTCGTCGGGTGCGTGGTGCCGAGGTGTGCTCGGCGGCGTGGACGGGCGCTACTTGCGCGCCGCGAGGAGGACTCCGGCCCCGCCGAGCACGAGCCCGACGACCGCCGGCCAGTTCAGCGTCTGCCCGATGGCCAGCCAGGCCAGCAGAGCGGTGACGGCCGGGGTGAGGAAGAACAGCGTGCCGACCCGGCTCGCCGCCTGCTTCTTGAGCATGAAGTTGAGAAGCAGGAACGTGCCCACCGAGTTGATCAGCACGATCCACGCCAGTGAGCCGCCGAACGCCGCCCAGTCGGTGACCTCCGGGTCCTCCAGGGCCAGGGTCATCACGCCCATCACCGGCGCGCTCGCGAGGAAGTGCACCGCCGTGCTGGAGCGGACGTCGGCGCCCTGGGCGTAGCGCTTCTGGTAGACCGTCCCCACGCTCAGGCCGAGCAGGCCGACGAAGGACAGCACGATGGCGCTGCCGGAGAAGTCCAGCGCCCCGGCGACGGCCAGCGCCACACCGGCGCCTCCGACGGCGAATCCGAGCCATTGCTGCCGGGTGATCCGCTCACCGAGGAAGAAACCCGCCAGCAGGGCGATCAGCACGGGGTTGAACCCCTGGATCAGCGCCACGACGCCACCCGGCAGGCCCTCGCCGATGGCCGTGTAGAACGCGCCGAACTGCACGGCCTGCATCAGCAGCCCGGTGACGACCACGTGCACCAGCAGCCGCCCCCTGGGCCAGGGCGACCGGCTCACCGCGGCGATCACCGCGAGCAGCACGCCGGCGACCGCGAACCGGGCGAACGTCAGCAGCAGCGGCGGTGCCGCGTCGGTGCCGAGGACGGCCGCGATGAAGGCGCTGCTCCACAGGAGCACGAAGACGGCGGGGACCGCCGCGGTGGCCCAGGCCGGCGCGGCGGCTTCCCGCGGTGCCGGGGACGGCGGGGCCTCGGCCTCCCCTTCGGCGAGTTTCAGCTCGTCGCGTTCCATCACTGAGGTGACCTCTCACTCAGAAGTAACCGGCCCAACTGGTTATTCGGCAGCCTACCGACGGGGCGAACAACCGGTCAATGCGGTTACTCCCGAGTGTGGGCAACCGCCTGGTGCGGTTACTCACGAAAGTCCCGCAACCGGTCTGTGCGGTTACCCTGGAAGGATGAAGTTCGCATTCGTCAGCGGCAGCGTGGCCCTCGACTTCGTCGGTACGGTGCAGAGCCGGCGCGATGCCCCGCTGGACCTGCTCACCACGCCGGACGACCTCGCGGAGTGGACCGCGGCCTCGGGCGTGCTGGACGCGCCGGCCCGGGCCACCAGGTCGGACCTGACCGCGGCCGTGCACCTGCGCGAGGCGGTCTACCGCCTGGTGCTCGCCTCGGGCGACGGTTCACCCCTCGACCCGGAGGACTGCGAGGTGCTCAACCGCGCCGCCAGGCGAGTCCCGGTGCGCTGCGAACTGCGGCCGGACGGCACGGTCGTACGCCACGGCACGATCGGGAACGTCCTGTCCACGCTGGCCCGCGACGCGGTCCAGCTGCTGGCCGAGCCGCCCGGACAGGTCAAGGAGTGCGCGGCACCCCGCTGCACCCGGCTGTACGTCGACCGGTCCCACCGCGGTTCGCGCCGCTGGTGCGACATGATGCGCTGCGGCAACCGGGCCAAGGCGGCGGTGTACCGCTCCCGGCACGCCTGAGCGCTACAGGACCTGCACGGGCCGCTCCCAGACGACCAGGCCGACGCACCCCTTGGGGCTGCGCGGCGCGTGCACGCTGTCCGGCGGCATGACCAGCAGGCTGCCGGCCGGGTAGGTGCCGTCGTCCGTCTCCAGCTCGCCGCTCAGCACGTAGATCATCTCGTAGCCGGGGTGCCGGTGGGCGGGTGCCTTGGCGCCGGGGAGATAGCGCATGATCGCGGCGGCCGGCCCGTCCTCGCCGGTCTCCGCGACCGTGTAGAGCGGGTGCATCTCGGCGTCCGAGCGCCCGTCGGCGTTGACGGGCCGGAAGACCAGCTCCCGCTTGCCGAAGGACACACCGGGCGTCCCGGTGAACAGCGTGGGCAGCAGCCCGGCCGGCGAGGTCCCGGTCCCGGCCTCGGGGGTGAACGTCATGGTGATACCTGCCTTCGGTTCGGTGGGGTGGGTGAGCGCGTGGGTGTCGGGGTCTCGTGTGAGACGGGTGAGTCGTTCAGTCGCCGACCCTGCCCACCACCCCGTCCACCCAGTGGTCCGCGAAGCCGTCCGCGGTGGCCTGGTCCCGGAAGGCGTACGTCTTCAGCAGCCAGCGGGAGCGGGACCGCTCCGGGTCGTTGACCTCGATCTTCTCCCGGCTGTGCAGCCCGTTCTGGTTGGCGAAGATCAGCAGGTCGCCCTCCAGGATGCGGTGCCGCTTCTTCTCCGCCCGGGTGAGCGCGTTCTTCAGCTCGATCAGCGCGTCCTTGGCCTCGCCCGGGGCGTCCGGCGCGACCGTGGTGTGCGTGTCGAGATAGCGAATGCCGTAGTCGCCCTGGAAGATCGCGTGCTTCTCCGAGACGCTGAGGCCGCGGTTGTTGTCCCGGGACACCACGTCGAAGGGGGTGACGAAGTGCGCCTCACCCAGCAGGCGCAGGGTGTCCTCCGGCAGCGCGGCGCGCAGGGTGCGCGCCTCGACGAGGCTGGTGCAGGTGTACTCCTCCACCGGGCAGCGCATGCCCAGCAGGCTGATGTAGTCGGCGCGGACGGGGTGCGCCGTGCGGTCGTTGTGGTAGACGAGTTCGCCGTCGCTGTAACCGGTCTGCTGCCCGTGGTACTTGCTGATGGAGTAGACGTCGGTGAAGAAGTCCCCGTTGAAACGGGTCGCGTAGGACATCAGCGGGGTGCCGGTCAGCTGGCCCATCAGTTCCAGGAACGCCTCGCCCACGAAGGTGTGCTTGCGGGCGTACTTGTCCGCCTGCGGGTCGTCGTGCCCCAGCTCGGGAAGCTCCTTGTCCACCGGGCAGTTGCGCAGCACGTGCGTGTCGGAGACACCCTGGGCGCGCTCCGCCCGTATCCGGTCGGCCGCCTCCCTCAGGGACGCGGGGACCTGGCCCCGGGTCGCCTGCCGCACGGCGGCGGAGAAGGCGTGGTAGTCGGCGTACGGATGGGCGCTGACGGTCTCCAGCACCCCGTACAGTTCGTCCTTCTCCAGGTCGCTGATGACGTGGAACGGCTGCATCGGTCCTTCCTCTTCCCTTCGGTTCGGTGCCTGTGGTCCTGCTGGGCCTCTGGTTACGTCTGGGCCGGGGTCCGGGCCGGTGCCAGTGCCGCGTCCACGGTGGTGACCTCGGCGGTGCGGCGCAGCAGGGTCAGTGCCGCCTCGTGCAGTTCCGGGCTCGACGTCGCGGTGGCGTCCTCCAGGACCTCCACCCGGAAGTCCCGGTCGTGTGCCTCGCGCGCGGTGGACAGGACCACGAAGTCCGTGGTCACGCCGGTCAGCAGCAGCGTGTTCACGCCGTAGGACCGCAGGATCAGCTCCAGGTGCGTGCCGTGGAACGGGTTGATCCGGCGCTTGGCCACGACCGGCTCGTGGGCCAGGGGCTTGAGGCTGTCGTGCACGTCGGTGCCCCAGGTCCCCAGGATCAGCCGGTCGCCGCCGGCCGCCTCGCTGAACAGCGGGGAGGACGCGGGCCAGTCCGCGAGCCCCGGGGAGAACCCGACCACGACGTACACCACCGGGACGCCGCTCTCGCGGGCCCGCCGCACGGCTCGCCGCGCGTGGTCGAGCACCGCCCTGCTCTCGATCTGTTCGAGGCAGACGTCGGCGTACTTCCCGTCGGGGTGCGCGACCTCGTTGATCAGGTCGAGCACCAGCAGGGCGGGGCGTCGGGTCATGCCGTACTCCTCGTCCGGGGCAGGAGCGGCCTGCGGGCCTGCTCGTGCGCGGTGATCCCCGCCTCGTGGCGCAGGGTGTCGCTGATGGTGTCGGCGCCGCGCAGCAGCCGCTGCCGGGCACCCTCGTTCACGTCGAACTGCTCGGCGCGGCCCGCGAACCGGACCTGCCGCTGCTCCAGGTCCACGGTGATCGGCAGGGCCGGATCGGCCTCGGTCAGCTCCCACAGCCGCTCCACGGTGTCCGCCGGAAGCTGGACGGGCAGCAGGCCGCGCATGAGGGCGTTCTCGCGGAAGATGTCGCCGAAGCGCGGCGCGAGCACGGCCCGGAAGCCGTCCTTCTGCAGCGCCCAGACGGCGGACTCCCGGGAGGAGCCGGTGCCGAACTCGTTGCCCGCGACGAGGAGGGTGGCGCCCTGGTACTGGGGCAGGTTGGCGGCGAAGGACGGGTCGTCCCGCCAGTCCGCGAACAGGCCGTTGCCGTGTCCGGTCATGCTGAAGTAGGGGACGTAACGGGCGGGGATGATCTGGTCGGTGTCGACGTTGCTGCGCCGCAGTGGCAGCGCCGTGCCGACGTGCACGGTGAACTTGGTCATGGCCGTCCGTGGTCTCACAGGTCGGTGGGTGCGGTGATCCGGCCGGTGACGGCGCTGGCCGCCGCGACCGCCGGTGAGGCGATGTGCGTGCGCGACTGCTTGCCCTGCCGGCCTTCGAAGTTGCGGTTGCTGGTGGACACGGCGCGCTGTCCGGGCCGCAGCCGGTCCTCGTTCAGGCCGCAGCACATGGAGCAGCCCGCGATGGGACGGAAGTCCGCGCCCGCTTCGGTGAAGACCCGGTCGAGCCCTTCGTCCACGGCCTGCCGGTGCACGGCGGCGGAGCCGGGCACGACGAGCATGTGGACGCCGTCCGCGACCCGGCGGCCCTTCAGGACCTCGGCCGCGGCACGCAGGTCCTCGATGCGGCCGTTGGTGCAGGAGCCCAGGAACACGGTGTCGATGCCGATGTCCCGCAGGAGCCGGCCCGGCCGCAGGTCCATGTACGCCAGGGCCCGCTCGGCCGCCGCCCGTTCCTCGGCGGTGGTGAAGTCGTCCGGGCTCGGCACCTTCGCGTCGACCGGCACGCTCTGCGCCGGGTTGGTGCCCCAGGAGACGTACGGCCGGACCGTCGAGGCGTCGAGGGCGACCTCCTTGTCGAACCGCGCGTCCGGATCGGTCCGCAGCGTCTTCCAGTACGCCACCTCCGCGTCCCAGTCCGCCCCCTCGGGCATGCCGGCACGGCCGCGCAGATAGGCGAAGGTCGTCTCGTCGGGGCCGACGAGCCCGGCCTTGGAGCCCGCCTCCACCGACATGTTGCACAGGGTCATGCGGCCTTCCATCGACAGCGCCTCGACCGCCGGGCCCCGGTACTCGATGATGTGCCCCTGGCCGCCCCCGGTGCCGATGAGCGCGATCAGCGACATCACCAGGTCCTTGGGGGTGGCGTCCGCCGGGAGCGTGCCGGTGACGGTGACCGCCATGTCCAGCGGCCGGCGCGTCCACAGCGTCTGGGTGGCCAGCACGTGCTCGACCTGGCTGGTGCCGATCCCGAACGCGAGGGCGCCGAACGCGCCCAGCGTGGTGGTGTGCGAGTCGCAGCACACGACCGTCATCCCCGGCCGGACCAGGCCCTGTTCCGGCGCGATGACGTGCACGATGCCGTGCCCGCTGTCCCCGCGCCGCTGCACGGGAATCCCGAACGACGCGCCGTTGTCGCGCAGTTGGGCGGCCTGCCGGCGGCCCGCCGGGTCGCCGAACCCGTCGTCGGGTGACGTGGTGGGCACGTTGTGGTCCTCCGTGCCCAGCGTCAGATCGGGGCGCCGCACGGTACGCCCCGCGGCCCGCAGGCCGTCGAACGCCCGCGGCGTGTTCACCTCGTGGAGCAGATGCAGGTCGACGTAGATCAGATCGTCGCCCTCGTCCTCGCCCCTGCCGACCACGTGATCGGCCCACACCTTCTGTGCCAGCGTTGAACCCATGGCCGACAGGCTCGTTCAGGCGGCACCCGGCGGGCATCGGCCGATGGTGGAGGCCTCCTCCCCCGGTGCAGGGCGCTCCTCCTTCGGCGCACCCGGACGGCCGGGGCCGCCCGCTTCCATCACTGGTGGAAGACACCGCGGCCGGGGCCGGACACGATGAGCGCGCGTTCCGCATCAGTTCGGCCCGCCGTCTGCCCCTCCGGAGAAGAAGTGAACGGACACCCTGCCACCGGCCACGCCCACCCCACGGACGCGCCGCCCGCGACCGGCCGTCCCGGTACGGCGCAGGCACCCCCGGCGCCCCGGGTGCTGGCCCTGCGCGGCGCCACCTCGGTGGAGTCGAACGACCCGCAGCACATCGTGCGGGGCACCACCGAGCTGCTCCGCGAACTCGTCGTCCGCAACGCGCTCGACCCCGCCGACCTGATCAGCATCTGGTTCACGGCCAGCCCCGACCTGACCGCCGACTATCCGGCCCGTGCCGCGCGGGAGATGGGGTTCACCGACGTGCCGCTGATGTGCGCGAGCGAGATCGACGTGCCGCACGGCAGCCCGCGCACGGTCCGCGTGCTGATCCACACCCACTCGGCCCGGCCGCGGGCCGCGGCCTCGCACGTCTATCTGCACGGCGCGGTCGCGCTGCGCCCCGACCTGGCCACCGCCGTGCCTTCCCGCCCCGAGGGGGCCTGACCGTCCGTCCCCGACCCGGTGGCCGTGCCGCGGCGTTCACCGGCCGGGGCCCGGAGGCTCACGACGCGCCGGGACAGTACGCGGCCTTCCGGCACCCCACCGTCGCCTCGGCGAGGGACCTGAACAGCAACTCGGTGGAGGCCGCTCCCGGGTCCAGGTGGCCGATGCTGCGATAGCCGAGATAGGAAGCGCGGCCCTTGCGCGCGTGCAACGGGATCGTGGCACGGGCGCCCGCTGCGGCGGCGGTGGCCGCGGCGGTCGCGGCCTCGGCCAGGTCGCCGTCTGCGAGCCGTTCGCGGAAGGCGCGCACGGCCGGGCCGAACGCGTCCACCATGGTCTTGTCCCCCGGGACCGCCGCACCCAGCCGGACGACGGCGGCGAGCCCCGCCTCCAGCGCGTCGGCGAGTTGGCCGTCCTCGGCCCGGGGCACGGGCAGAGCGGCGCCCATCTCCTGAAGGGCCGACCCGTACAACACCCCCGAGGCGCCGCCCACATGGGTGCGCAGCAACGCGCCGGCCTCGGTGAGCAGGCCGCCCACGGTGTACGGCGTGTCGTCCTCCAGCAGCAGGCGTACGTGGGACATGCCCCGGTGCAGGTTGACGCCGTGGTCCCCGTCCCCGATGGCGGAATCCAGCACGGTCAGGCGGTCACGGTCCGCCTCGACCGCGGTTGCGAATGCCGACAACCACGCTCCGGCCAGTGCACTGTCCACAAGTCCCCCTCCGCCACAGCCATCTCTGGGACGTCACCGTCGACCACGCTGTCGGGCGGCTCACGGCGGAGCGGTTCCTGTACACGTGCGAGCGCACGCACCACATGTGTGCGTACGCAAAACTGACGTTCCCCCGCCGCAAATGAACGTAATACGGGGGCTGGGACCCGTCAACGCGCCTCGGCCAGACACGGGCGCAGGAAATTGGCCAAAACTCTGTTCATCATTGCTGAACGCAATTCCGAAACTTAGGCTGTCGCCCAGTGGTTCGGATCGCACACATTGACGAAGGGCTCAGCAATGTCAGCCATGTCCCTGGACCGTGATCTCTTCGGAGCCGACCGTCTCGCCGACGACATTGCGCGCGTGCTGGTCGCGGACCACGACCCCATCTCCCGGCACGTCCTCACCCGCGTGCTCGGCGCCTCCGGGCACCTGGAGGTGGTGGGCAGCGTGAACAACCAGCAGCCGCTGCGGCAGTGGCCCCTGGACCGCGTCGGCGTGGTCGTCCTGGCCATCGCACCGCGCGAGGACGCCACGGGCCTGATCCGGCAACTGGCCCAGCGGCAGGTGAGGGTGCTGGTCATCGGGACCGGCTGGACCCAGCGGCGCCTGGACGCGGTGTTCGCGGCGGGCGCCACCGGATGCCTGGTGAAGAACATCCAGGTCGCCGGGGTCACCTCGGCCATCCGCGCGGTGGCCGCCGGCCACACCGTGCTCTCCCCGGAGCTGCGCACCCTGTACGCCCGGCCCGCGGCCGCCGCGCCGAGCCCCGCCCCGGCCGGCCCGACGCACCTGCTGACCGCCCTCACCTCACGCGAACGCGAGGTGCTGCGGCACCTCGCGGAGGGCCTGTCGACGGCCGAGACGGCGGTCAGGCTGCGGGTGTCGCCCGCCACCGTCAAGAGCCACGTCTCCCACGTGCTGGCCAAGCTCGGCGCCCGCAACCGGCTGGAGGCCGTGCTGATGTTCCAGCAGTCCTGGTGCTCGGACGGGGAGGCGCTGTCCGGCTCCTGCCCGTCGGCCGGGGTGGCCTGAACCGGGCGGCCGAAGCCACCCGAAGCGCTGCACCGGTCCGGAAAGCCCGGAGGCCGGCCACCCCGCGAAGGGGTGGCCGGCCTCCGGCGTCCCACCGGCTACTCGCCGGGAGCGCCGGGTCCGCGTCGGTCCCCGCCGGTCCCACGCCGGGTTCCGCCGGGTCCGCGTCGGTTCCCGCCAGTCTCACGCCGGGCCCCGCCGGGTTCCGCCGGGTTCCGCCGGGTTCCGCCGGTTGCTCGCCGGGTTCCGCCGGTTGCTCGTCCGTTCCCGCCGGTTCCCCGGCCGTACTCGTGCCCGCGTTCAGCCCGTGTCCGTTCAGCCCGCCCACTGCGCGGCCAGCCGCGACAACCGATGCACCGCGCCCTCCAGGACCTCCCGCGACGCCGCGAACGACAGCCGCACGTACCCCTCGCCGCCCGGTCCGAACGCGGAGCCGGGCGCCACCGTGACCGCCGCCTCGTCCAGCAGCCGCTGCGCGAAGCCGGCCGACGTCAGGCCAGTGCCCCGGATGTCGGCGAAGGCGTAGAAGGCCCCCTCGGGCGGGGCACACACCACACCCGGCAGGGCGTTGAGCGCGGAGACCGTCAGCTCCCTGCGGACGGTGTACTCCTTCAGCATGGCGGCGACGTCACCGGCCGTGCGGGTCAGCGCCGCGACTCCCCCGCGCTGCACGAAGGAGGCGGCGCAACTCACCGTGTGCTCCTGCACCTTGAGCGCCTGCGACATCAAGGGCTCGGGGCCCGCCAGATAGCCGAGCCGCCAGCCCGTCATCGCGTACGCCTTGGAGAAGCCGTTGACCGTGAGCGTCCGTTCCGCCGCCCCCGGCAGGCTCGCCGGGCTGAGGTGCCGGCGACCGTCGTACACGATCTTCTCGTAGATCTCGTCCACGACGAGCACGAGGTCGTGCTCCACGGCGAACGCCACGACCTCCTCGGCCTCCGCGCGATCCAGGACGTGCCCGGTGGGGTTGCCCGGCGTGTTCACGATCAGGGCCCGGGTGCGGTCCGTGACCCGGTCCTCCAGAACGCGCCGGGACAGCCGGAACCCGTCCTGCGCGCCCAGCTCGGCCGGTACCGCGCGGGCGCCGAGCAGGGCCGCCATCGCCGGGTAGCTGACCCAGGCGGGGCTGGGCACGATCACCTCGTCGCCGGGGTCGAGCACCGTCATCAGCGCGGTGAACAGCGCCTGCTTGGCCGACGGGGTGACGATGACGCCCTTGGCCGGATCGACGTGGACACCGTTCTCCGTGGCCAGCTTGTCCGCGACGGCACGCAGGAGTTCGGGAACGCCGCGGCTCGGGGTGTAGTGGGTGTCGCCGCCCTCCAGCGCCGACACGGCCTCGGCGACGACGGGCGCGGGCGTGCCGAAGTCCGGTTCGCCGCCGCTGAGGTCGAGCACCTCCACGCCCTCGCGGCGCAGCCGCTGGACCGTTTCGAGCAGGGCGACGGTCGCGGACCGCTCGACACCCGAGAACCGCTGTGCGACGCGCACGCTCATCCCGCCGTCCTCTCCGGCGACCGTTCGCCGATCCCTTCCACGACCGGCCCGTCCCGCCCGGGGATGCGGACCTGGGGCACCCCGGTCCGTGTCACCGCGCGCAGCGCGTGCGCCGCGATGGCGTCGGCGTCATGGACGAAGTCGCTCCACATGCCCGGCCGGCTGCTGCCGACCTGCATGAACCACCGGGTGTGCTCGGTGGGAATCCCCAGGACGTACATGCCCTCGTCGGCGACTCCGTCGCCGTCGACGGGATGGAACGGGCTGCGCGTCACGGCGACCCCGCCCGTGTCGTAGTCGGCGCCCCCGCTGCGGTTGACGTAACTCGTCCACACGCCGCGCCCGCGGAGGCGGGTGGCGAGCGGGCTGAGGTCCCGGCGCACGTCGGGGTCGGGGATCCGCGCGTCGATCAGCGTGGTGACCGCCACCGCGGAGCCGGGCACCTGCGGCGAGGACACCACGAAGCGTCCCCCCGCCGCGTCCGTCTCGAACCGGGTGCGCGGCCCCACGATGTGCAGCAGGCCGCGGTCGAGCAGGGCGAGCACCTGCTGGAGCCGCACGATCGGCGGCCCGGCCGCGAGGAACGACGCCCTCGGCACGTACCAGCCGAGGAAGTCGTCCCGCTGCGAGCGCGCGGTCAGCCCGGAGAAGTCGACCAGGTCACGGATGACCCAGCGGGTGTCCCGCATGACGTCGAGCGCCGCCTTCAGCGCCGAGTCCACGTTGCCCTCGGCGGCGTGCGCGAGGTCCTGCTCGATCTCCTCGCGCAGCGCGTGCTCGAAGTCCTTCGGGCCGGTGAACGTGCGCTGCGCGAAGGGCCGGGCCAGCGCGTCGAGGTCCAGCGGCGGCCGGTCGGGCAGGCCGAAGCGCCCGGCGGCGGCCCGCACGTCCGGCACGCCCTGCCCGGCGGACGCCGCCACGTACGCGGCGAACTCGTCGGCGACGCCGCTGCCGAAGCGGTGCCGCAGTGCCGTGCCGTGGTACACCAGCTCCATCTCGGCCAGCAGCCACGGGAACACGTCGCTCCGGAAGTCCAGCGGCCCGGGCGGACGGTGGGCGCGGACCCGCTCCGGCGTGAACAGCACGGGCCGGTAGGAGTACCGGGGAGGTTTCTGGTTGCTGCCCCGGGCGGGCAGCGGCATCCCGCTCCGGGACCCGGCGACGATCACGGGTTCGTCGCCGCTCGGCTCGTAGCGGAGCGTGCCGTCCCCGCGCGGCGTGAAGCGGCCTCCCCTGCCGATGGTGAGGGCGGCCATCACGTCGTAGAAGGACAGGCCGAGGCCGATCACGCCCGCCCGGGAGCCGGGCTCGATCTCCTCCAGGGGCATGTCGGCCGCCGACCCGCCCTGGATGTAGCGCAGTCCGGGGCGCTGTCGGGCGAAGGCGTCGAGGGCGCGCTCGCGGCCGGTGAGCGCGTTGCGGGAGTGCCCGGTGGTGAGCACGACCCGGTCGGCGTCCAGCCGTTCGCCGCCCGACAGGGCGATCCGGTAGCGGTCCCCGGCCCGTACGACGTCCTCGACGCGCTCCTTGATGCAGCGCAGCCGCACGCCGGGCGGCAGGGACGCCTGCACGGCGGCGAGCACCGAGCGCAGGTAGCGGCCGTACTGCCCGCGCGGCGCGTAGCTGTCGGGGCCGGGACAGTCCCCGGTGGACTCCCACCACTGCCCGAACGAGGGACCGGCGCCCGCCCGTGCCGGGCCGCCGTCGGGCTCCCCGGAGTACCCGGAGATCTGGCCCGCCACGGTGTTCATCAGGAACCAGTCGGGCTGGTCGGTCCGGTAGACCTGGCCGGCGCCCGGTTCCACGGCGTCCACCAGGAACAGCCGCACGTCGAGCGGGCCGGGGTGCTCGGCGAGGCGGGCGACGAGCCGTTCGAGCACCATCATGCCCCGGGGCCCGCTGCCGATCACAGCGATACGCGTCCCGCTCATGCGGCCACCCTCTCCTGCTGGACCTCACGGTCGGCGATGTACGGATAGCTCCCGAGCAGGTCCAGCGAGTCGACACCGCCGCTCATCGCGGCGACCGCCGCGGCCAGCCCCGGGTGTTCGATGTGCTGGTCCACCTCGATCAGGAAGTGGTAGCGCCCCTTCGCGCTCTGCCGGGGCCAGGACTGGATCCAGGTGACGGACACCTCCCGCACGCTCAACTCGCCGAGCACACCGGTCAGCACACCGGGCGCCGAACGGTCGGAGGTGATCAGCAGCGTGGTGCGGTCGCTGCCGGTGGGCGGGCGCTCGGGGCCGGTCCGGCGCAGCGCCACGAACCGCGTCACCGCGTCCGGGCGGACGCCGATGCCGGAGGCCAGCACGGTCAGCCCGTAGCGTTCGGCGGCCTGCGGACCGGCGATGGCGGCCTCGGTGCCCGGCCCCGACCGCGCCACGGCCCGCGCGGCGGCGGCCGTGGAGGCGAGCGGGACCAGCTCCGCGTGCGGCAGGTGCCGCTCCACCCACTGCCGGCACTGGCCGTGCGCGTGCGGATGGCTCACCACCCTGCGCACGTCGGACAGCCTCGTGCCCTCGGCGGCCATCAGGGCGAAGGTGACGCCGAGCGCGACCTGCGCGTCGATCCTCAGCTCCCCGGCGTGCGCGACGAGTTCCCCGAGCGTGGCGGGGACCACGCCGCTGACGGAGTTCTCCAGTGGGACCACCGCCCTGGCGGACCGGCCGGACCGCAGGGCCTCGATGGCCGCCGGGACGCTCGGAAAGGGCACGGCGTGCGGGGCGGAGGCCCCGGCGAGCCGACGGACCGCGGACTCGGTGAAGGTGCCCTCCGGGCCGAGATACGAGTACGTCATCGGCCCGCCGCCACCGCGGTGCGCGCACCCAGCTCCCGGGCCAGCCGCTCCCGCACCACCGCCAGGTCCTCGCAGTCGCCCTGCTCCCGCTCGGCGATGTGCACGCGGTACAGCTCGTCCAGCTCGGCCTCGCCGACCCGCACGCCGAGCTGCTCGATGAGGTGACGCAGCACGGTCCGCCCGGAGTGGCGCCCGATGAGCAGCGAGCGCTCGCGGCCGAACCGCGCGGGCTCGACGTACTCGTACGTGCTCGGGTCGCTGAGCATGCCCTGCTGGTGGATGCCGGCGGCGGTGCCGAAGGCGTACTTGCCGAAGACGGCCTTGTTGCGGGGCTCCTCCAGCCGAATGATCTCCCGCAGCCGGTTGTAGGCCGCGTACATGGCATCGAGCCTGATGTCGCAGGTCAGCCCCAGGATCCCGCTCTTGTACGCCAGGACCGCCGCGACCTCCTCCAGGGAGGTGTTGCCGGCCCGCTCACCGATGCCGCCGAGGGCGACCTGCACCTCGTCCGCACCGGCTTCGAGACCGGCCAGCGTGTTGGCCGTCGCCAGGCCGAAGTCGTTGTGGCAGTGGGTGGAGACCTTGACGGGCGGCGGCGCCCAGCCGCGGATCTTGCGGATGAGGGCGGCGAACTCCCCCGGGGTGTGGCAGCCGGTCGTGTCGGCCAGGATGATGCAGGTCGCGCCCGCGTCGACCGCGGACTCGGTCAGCGCGCGCAGCAGGTCGTCGGGGCCGCGGCTGGCGTCCTCGATGCCGACGGCGATGTCCGTGACGCCCAGCTCGGCGGCGAACTTCACCGTGTCGACGACCTCCTGGACCGCCGCGTGCCGGGTGATGCCGCGCTTGTGGGTGAGGTGGATCTGACTGCCGGTGGCCACCATCTGCACCTGGTGGTTGCGGGTGCCGCCGGCCTCGACGGCGATCTCGACGTCCCGGCGGGTCGTCCGGGAGAACGTGGCGAAGCGGGTTCCGGTCAGGTGCTGCGCGATCAGCCGCGTCGCCTCGAAGTCGGCGGGCGACGACGCGGGAAAGCCCGCCTCGACGCAGTCCACGCCCAACCCGGCGATCAGCTGGGCCAGTTCGAGCTTCTGGTCGGGATGCATGGCGTTGCCCGGCGCCTGTTCTCCGTCGCGGAGAGTGGTGTCGAAGACGGATATGCGACGGGGTGCTGCGTGCTCGTTCACTTCTCCCCCAAGTGCCTGGAAATCGCTCGGACTCCTGAGCCGAACGCACCCGATCCTTGGCAACCGGCCGGGCCGCGTCATCCGCCGATGGAGGAGCGCCGGGCACCGCGCACCACACCCGGAACCAGGTCCGCGCCTTTGGTGGAGGGCGGGTCCACCAAAGACCGAGGCCCGGGCGGCTGCCTCCTCCCGTGACCGATGCGCCCGGCGGGCCGGTGCCGCACAGTGGCCTTCGGATGCACGCCCCGCCCAAGTGGCAGACTGCAGGCATGACGACGCACAAGAACCTGCTCGGCGGCCCGGAGCCGACCCGCCTGCCGGAGAACGAGGAGGCCTACCGCCTGCTGGGCGAGCAGTCCTCGCCTCCGGACCAGGTCGCCGCGGAGCATCCGACGTTCTCGCTGGCCTGGGCGATGCTCGCCGACGACGCCTTCGAGGCGGGGCGCGTGGTCGAGTCGTACGCGTACGCGCGCACCGGCTACCACCGCGGGCTCGACCAGCTCCGCCGCTCCGGCTGGAAGGGCCACGGCCCCGTCCCCTGGGACCACCGGGCCAACCGCGGCTTCCTGCGCTGCCTGGCCGCCCTCGCCCGCGCGGCGGACGCGATCAACGAGAAGGACGAGGCGGAACGCTGCTGGCAGTTCCTGAAGGACAGCAGCGAAGAGGCATACACGGAACTGAAGCGCTAGCTCCTGTCCTTCGGAGCACCCGGGCGTCGCGGGCCGGGTCGCCCCCGGAGGCACAGCGCAGCTTCGGGCGTACCGGGAGCATGCGGAAGGGCCCGGCACCCGAGCGGGTGCCGGGCCCTTCCGGGCGCGACGCGGCGGCCCCGCAAGGGCCGGCCGGCCTACTTGATCCTGGTGCCCGCGGAGCGCAGGTGCCCGCAGGCCTCCACGACGCGCGCGGCCATCGACGCCTCGGCGAGCTTGCCCCAGGTGCGCGGGTCGTAGGTCTTCTTGTTGCCGACCTCGCCGTCGACCTTCAGCACGCCGTCGTAGTTGCGGAACATGTGGTCGACGACCGGACGGGTGAAGGCGTACTGCGTGTCCGTGTCGATGTTCATCTTCACGACGCCGTTCTCCAGCGCGGTGGCGATCTCCTCCGCCGTGGAACCGGAACCGCCGTGGAAGACGAAGTCGAACGGCTGCGTGCCGGCCGGCTTGCCGTACTTGGCGGCCACGCCGTCGTTGAGCTCCTTCAGCAGCTCCGGACGCAGCACGACGTTGCCCGGCTTGTAGACGCCGTGGACGTTGCCGAAGGACGCGGCCAGCAGGTAGCGGCCCTTCTCACCGAGACCGAGCGCCTCGGCCGTGCGCACGGCGTCGTCGACGGTGGTGTAGAGGGAGTCGTTGATCTCGTGCGAGACACCGTCCTCCTCGCCACCGGTCGGGGTGATCTCCACCTCGAGGATGATCTTCGCGGCGCGGGCCCGCTCCAGCAGTTCCTGCGCGATCGACAGGTTGTCGGCCAGGGTCTCCGCCGAGCCGTCCCACATGTGGGACTGGAACAGCGGGTTGCGGCCCGCCTTGACGCGCTCCTCGGACACCGCGAGCAGCGGACGTACGTACCCGTCGAGCTTGTCCTTCGGGCAGTGGTCCGTGTGCAGCGCGACCGTGATGTCGTACTTCTCGGCGACGATGTGCGCGAACTCGGCGAGGGCCACCGCGCCCGTCACCATGTCCTTCTTGTGCTGGCCACCCAGGAACTCGGCGCCACCGGTCGAGATCTGGATGATGCCGTCGCTCTCCGCCTCCGCGAAACCGCGCAGGGCCGCGTGCAGGGTCTGGGAGGAGGTCACGTTGATGGCCGGGTAGGCGAACTTGCCTGCCTTCGCCCGGTCCAGCATCTCGTTGTAGACCTCGGGAGTTGCGATGGGCATCTGTCCGCTCCTTGTATGTGCGGTTGCGTTCTGCGTACTGACGGCCCTGACCTAGAACCTTGGGTGCGACGTCATCGTCGGCCCCATCTTTCCAGACATGGCCCGATGGTCCACGGCACGGTCCGAGGGCTGGTCAGTCCAGCCCCAGCTCGTCCTTCGAGTACGCGAACAGATACGGCACGCCCGCGCCCTCCCGGATCTTCTCGGCGGCGCCGGTCGCCCGGTCCACGATCGTCGCCACCGCCACGACCTCGGCACCGGCCTCGCGGACCGCCTCGACCGCGGTGAGCGGCGAACCGCCGGTGGTGGAGGTGTCCTCGACCACCAGGACGCGGCGGCCCTTGACGTCCGGGCCCTCGACGCGGCGCTGCAGCCCGTGCGCCTTGGCGGCCTTGCGCACGACGAACGCGTCCAGCCTCCGGCCGCGCGCGGCAGCCGCGTGCAGCATGGCGACGGCGACCGGGTCGGCGCCCATGGTCAGGCCGCCGACCGCGTCGAAGTCCAGGTCGGCGGTCAGGTCCAGCAGCACCTGGCCGACGAGCGGCGCGGCCTCGCCGTCCAGGGTGATGCGGCGCAGGTCGACGTAGTAGTCGGCCTCCAGCCCCGAGGAGAGGGTCACCCTGCCGTGCACCACGGCCTTGTCCTTGATCTGCTGCAGCAGCGCGCCGCGTACGTCGTCCGTCATGCCTGTCAGCTTAAAGGCGGCGCCAGCTCCAGGTCGTCGTGGCCTCCAGCGGCTCCAGGGGCGTGACCAGGCGCGGGAGCGTGTTGAGCCCGTCGGGCGGACCGGTCTGCGGCTCCACGCACACCGCCTCGCGCTGCTCGTCGTACACCACGACCCACTCCTCGCGGCTGGCCACCCTCAGCTCCAGCACCTCGGGCCAGGTCAGGGTGACGTCGACGCCGCCGGGCATGCCGAAGCAGTCGTCCCAGGGGCCCGGCTCGGGGTCGACGCGGTTGCCGGTCGGCAGGTGGTCGGCGCCGCGCTCCTCCTGCCAGGCCGGCTCGAAGCCGATCCGCACCTCCCGGCCGCCGAGGCTGCGGTTGAACCACGGGTGCCAGCCGATCTGCGCCGGGAACGACGACTCGTACGTCTCCACGGACATCGTCAGCGTCAGGGCGTCCTCGGCGAGCGCCACGACCTGCGTGACACGGCCCGGGTAGGGCCAGGGCTCGGTCAGGTCGTACGTGATCACCGCCTCGGTGCGGCTCGCGCGGGCCGTGCGCCAGGCGCCGTCGCGCGCGGTGCCGTGGATGGCGTGCGGCGGGGCGTTGAGCGGCAGCTGGTGGACGACGGCGCCGTCCCGGAAGCGGCCCTCGCGGACCCGGCCGCACCAGGGGACCATCGGGAAGCAGCCGTAGCGGTCGCCCTGCCTCAGCAGCTCGGCGCCGCCGACCCGGAGCCCGCCGATCCGTCCGCCGTTGCCCGGCAGGACGGTCACCTCCGCGTCGCCCGCGGTCAGCGTGATGGGTTCGTTACTCACACGACGACCCTACTGGGGTGATCAAGAGGGCGTCCTCGGCCACCGCCCCGCCCGGCGGGACACGGCCTCACCGGCGCTTGCGCAGCACCCGGCCGACCACGATCGCGGAGGCCAGCACCACGGCCGCCGCCGGGGCCGCCCAGCGCAGCGGGGTCTGCGCGGCGACGTTCTGCGGGGCGGGGACGGGGGCGTACCGGCCGCGCGGCGGGGCGTGGTCCACCTCCTCGGCGCTGCGCCCGATCATCGTCCGCCGCGCGTGCGCGGCCTCGGCGATGTCCTCCCCGTCCATGCCCTCACCGTCGAACGCGTCGTCGGCCGCGGGATCGAGCGACGGCGGCGGCACGTCGGTGTCGAACACGGACGGCTGGGGGTCACCGTCCGCCGTCTCGTCATCCGGCCGAGAGGGCTCGGCGGTGACGTGCGCGTCGTCGGGGGTCTCGGGGCCGGGAGTCACCGGGCCGGGGGCCTGCCGCGCCTCGGATCTCTCGGCGGTGCCCGGCGCCTCGGGAGTCTCGCGGGCCTGGGAGGTCTCACTTGCCTCGGCCGTCTCCCGCGCCTCGGCGGTCTCCCGCGCCTGGGAGGTCTCCCGCGCCTCGGTTGTCTCGGAAGCCTCGGCTGTCTCCCTCGCCTCGGCTGTCTCCTGCGCCTCGGCGGTCTCCCTCGCCTCTGTTCTCTCCCTGGCCTCGGAGGTCTCGGACGCCTCAGGCGTCCTTCTTGCCTCGGCGATCTCGTTCGCCTCGGCGGTCTCGAAAACCTCGGAGGTCTCGTGGGCCTCGGAGGTCTCCCCTGCCTCGGCGGTCTCCCGCGCCTCGGTGGTCTCGGAGGCCTCGGACGTCTTCTGCCCCTTCGGAGTCTTCTGAGTCTTCGGCGTCGCAGAGGCCTCGGATGCCTTGGAAACCTTCTGCGCCTCCGTGGCCTCGGCGGGCTCGGGCGTCTCGGCGGCCTCCGGCGGCGTCCCCGGGGCCGACGGGCCGGTCGGAGCAGCCGAGGCGGCCGAAGCCGTCGGCTCTGCCGAAGCCACCGACTCCACCGGTGCCGTCGGCTCCTCGCCCGCCGTCTCGCCCACATTCTCCGCGCAGCGGTCCAGCAGGCGCAGGACGGCCGACGTCACCGCGTCCTGCGGCAGCTCCGTGACGCGCCCGTCGGCGGACGCCGTGCCCGTGAAGGTGAGGGTGGTGCCGCCGTCGGTGTCGCGGAGACGGACCGTGAGGGCGAACCGGACCGTGCCGGAGCCGCGGGACTCGGTGGCGTCGCCCTCGACGGCGTAGGCGCCGTCGTCCTGCGCGGTGACGCGGAGGGAGCCGCGGTAGGTGATGGAGTGGCTGCCGACGCGCAGCTTCAGCCGCCCGGTGACGGGCTCGGCGCCGGCGTCCTGCTGGAGCCCGGGGACCGCCCGGGCGACGCGCGCGGGGTCGGCCAGCGCCCGCCTGAGCCGCTCGGCCGGAAACGGAACGAACACCTCGTGCTCCATGTCGACGGAGCCTACCCAGTCGGGGCGGACTGCACCCTCCTGTCGGCACGAAGTCACGCCGCGCGCCGGTGGGCGGCCGGCCGCCCACCGGAAGCGTCGGACGGGCCGCGCGGGTCAGTTCGCGTAGCGCGGATGCATCAGCGTCGACGGCGGCAGGCCCGGCACCCGGGTCCGGGCGGCGGCGCGGGCGTCCGCGCGCAGCGACTCCTCGGTGAGGGTGCCCGGTCGGGGCCCGTCGGGGCCGAGGCCGAGCGGCGGGCGGGTGCGGGCGGCCAGCACGAACCCCCAGTCGCCGGGCGCGTCGTCGCGTCCGGTGGCCGTACGGTCCGGTCCGGCCGCGAATCCGGCGTCGCGCCCGCCGACCAGGTACGGCACGGTCCGCAGCCCGGCGGCACGGATCGTCGCCTCCACCGTCCAGAACACCCTCGGCCGCGCGGAGATCGGCCCGGCGTGCACGACCAGCCGCCCCGAGCCGGTCAGCGCGCGCCGGGCGAGCCCGTAGAACTCCTGCGCGTACAGCTTCGCGCTCGCCGTGATGCCCGGGTCGGGCAGGTCGGAGATCACCACGTCGTACGTCGCCGGCGCCGCCGCCCGCAGCCGCCGGAAGGCGTCGGCGGTGATGACGCGGACGCGCGGGTCGTCGTGGGCGCGGCCGTTGAGCCGGGTGAGGGCCGGGTCGCGGGAGGCCAGCCGGACGAGTTCCGGGTCGATCTCCACGATGTCGAGCCGGCGCACCTCCGGATGGCGCAGCACCTCGCGGGCGGCCATCCCGTCGCCGCCGCCGAGGACGAGCACGCGCGCGTGGGGGCCCGCGGCCATCGCGGGGTGGACCAGCGCCTCGTGGTACCGGCGCTCGTCCCGGCCGCTGATGCGCAGCCGCCCGTCGACGAATAGGGCGACGGGCCCGTGCGTGCCGCCGGTGAGGACCACTTCCTGGACGTCGGTCTGCAGCGCGACGCGCACGTGCCCGCCGAACACGGCCTGCCGGGCGGCCCGTTCGAAGTCGTCCACGAGGACGGTGGCGCCGGCGAGGACGGCGAGCACCGTGACGTTGGCGGCCAGCAGCAGCCAGCGGGACCGGCGGGTCAGGTCCCGGTGGAACAGGCCGAGCACCAGGGCGCCCCCGGCGACGACGTTGACCGCGCCGGTGAGCAGCGCGCCGGTCAACTGGCCCAGGAACGGCAGGAGGAGGAAGGGGAACGCCAGTCCGCCGACGAGCGCGCCGACGTAGTCCGCGGCGAACAGGTCGGCGACGGCGCCGCCCGCGTCCTGCCGGCGGATGCGCTGGATGAGTTCCATCAGCAGCGGCACCTCGGCGCCGATCAGCAGGCCGATGGCGAGGGAGAACGCGACGAGCAGCCAGCGCGGCCCGTCGGCCCACGGCCCGCCCCAGTCGCCGGTCCAGGCGAAGACGGCGTACAGGGCCATCGCGCTGCACCCGCCGACGAGGGCGAGCACCGCCTCGACGGTGGCGAATCCGGCGGCGGCGTGCCAGCGCAGCCGTTTGGCGGCGAGGGAGCCGACGCCCATCGCGAAGACCATGACGGACAGGACGACGGACGCCTGGGTGACCGAGTCGCCGATCAAGTAGGAGGCGAGGGCGACGAGTTCGAGTTCGTAGACGAGTCCGCAGGCCGCGCAGACGAACACGCAGGCGAGGACGAGGAACCGTCCGGTGTCCGGCCGGACGGGCAGTCGCACCGCGGGGTCCGGCTGCTCGGAGGTGCCGGGTCCGCCGGTCGTGTGGGCCCGCCCGTCCGCTCCGCCGGGCACCCCGTGTCTCCGCGGCGGGACGTCCGACGGGGCACGTGGTGGCGGATCGATCACGCTGTGACGTTACGTTACTCCTTCGGTGCACTTCGTCACCCACACGTGTGGAAAAGCCCGAGGGCGGTCACCGGATGTTTACGGCGGACCGCCCCCAGGCACCGGAAGGATCACACGGCGGACGGCCTGAGTCTGGCGCGCTCGCGCCCCCGGCCCGCGGCGCCCGTGGAGGCCGCCGCATCCACCGGACCCGCCGGGCCCGGCATCCGCACCCCCACGCGGGTGCGGGTGGCGACCAGCTGCCCGTCCTGCGGATAGGCGTGCCAGGTGCGCCAGGCGACCTGCCCCTGGTGGCGGTTGGCCAGCATCGCCGTGAAGGCGTGCGGGTTGCCGGGGAAGACGCCGGCCAGGCCGTACGGGTGGTCGGAGACGAGGGCCAGGAGTTCCTGGGCGCGGCCCGCGAACGCGCCGGGCGCCAGCACCTCGACGCGGGCCGCGAACTCGTACTCCCAGTCGCCCACCCGCTTGGCGACGCCCAGCGGCAGGGGCGTGCTGCTGCCCGGGATGCAGGCCACCGTCTCCGAGCAGGTGCCCCGGTTCTCTTCCAGCAGTACCTGGTGCGATGCACCGAGCAGCCTCAACTGCAGCTTGGCCGCGTCCAGTTCGAGGTCGAGCGTGGCCAGCGCCGGGAGGGGCTCGCGCCCCAGGGCCCAGGCGAGGTCGGCCGCGCGTGTGTCGGTGTAGGAGGTGTTCAGGGTGGTGAGCATGGAACGGCTCCGCTGGCACACATGGTGAGGTAGGTGCTGGTTCGGCGCACCCCCCGGTCACACCGGGAATTCGGCCCGGTTCAGCCCGGCCGGCCGGTCGGAAGGGGCTCCGCGGGCCGCACGTGAGGCTGCGTTGGTGCTTTAGAGGGAATCATGAACTGCGGCGGCGTCACAGCGTTTTTACCCAACTTCGGTCGGTTTCCATCCCTCAGGGGGCTACCCGGTTCACCTGTTCAACCGGGGCGTGCGCTCCGCGCGTCACGGCGTACGCCGACGGCGCGCGAGCGCCCGCCGGGAGCTGTTCCCCCGACGGGCGCTCAGGACGGATGCGTTCCCCCCGCCGAAGCTCGGCTGCCCCGTGTCAGCTGCCTCCGCCGCATCCGCCGCCGCCCCCGCAGGACGACCCGCCCCCGCAGGACGAGCCGCCCGAGGACGAGCCACAGGAGCTGCCCCCGTCGCGACCGCCGGACGAGCCCGCGTCCCCCGACGCCGCGCCCGCCCACCAGCTCGTGTCACTGCTGCCGCCGCGCCCGCGACGCGCCCGCCCGCCGACCCGCGTCGCGGGCGTCGACGCACGGTTGACGGCGACCCCGACGACGACCGCCACCACCACGAACAGACAGACCGCCAGGATGATGCCGATGACCATGGCGCCACCCTCCTTCCGTTTCCCCCGAAGCGGCCCCCCGTGGGCGCCTCGCTCACTGCGTGACACGGGGATGCCCATCCCGAATCGCGGCCAAAGCAGAGTTGAGGAACTCCAGAGCTTCGGCGCAGGATGGCCCGCATGACCTCCAGCCCGCGCCCCCTCCTCAACCGCCGGCTCGCCGAGTTCGGGACGACGATCTTCGCCGAGATGTCCGCCCTCGCCCTGCGCACCGGGGCGATCAACCTCGGTCAGGGCTTCCCCGACACCGACGGCCCCGAGGAGGTCAGGGAGGCCGCCGTGCGGGCCCTGCGGGACGGGCGCGGCAACCAGTACCCGCCCGGTCCCGGCGTCCCCGAGCTGCGCACGGCCGTCGCGGCGCACCAGCTGCGCCAGTACGGGCTGTCGTACGACCCGGACACGGAGGTGCTGGTCACGGCCGGGGCCACCGAGGCCATCGCCGCCTCGCTGCTCGCGCTGCTGGAGCCCGGCGACGAGGTGATCGCCTTCGAGCCGTACTACGACTCGTACGCGGCGTCCATCGCCATGGCGGGCGGCACGCGCGTGCCGGTCACGCTGCGTCCGGACGGCGACTGTTTCCGGCTGGATCTGGACGAGCTGCGCGCCGCCGTCACCGACCGCACCCGGCTGCTGCTGATCAACACCCCGCACAATCCGACGGGCACCGTCCTCACGCGCGCGGAGCTGGCGGCGGTCGCGGAGCTGGCGGTGGAGCGCGACCTGCTGGTGGTGACGGACGAGGTGTACGAGCACCTGGTCTTCGACGGCGCCGAGCACGTGCCGCTCGCCTCGTTCCCGGGGATGCGGGAGCGCACGGTGACGATCAGTTCGAGTGGCAAGACGTTCTCGTTCACGGGGTGGAAGGTCGGCTGGATCACGGCGGCGCCGCCCCTGGTCACGGCGGTGCGGTCGGCGAAGCAGTACCTGACGTACGTCTCGGCGGGCCCGTTCCAGTACGCGGTGGCCGAGGCGCTGGCGCTGCCGGAGTCGTACTTCACGGGCCTGCGCGAGGACCTGCGGGCCAAGCGGGACGTGCTGGCGGACGGGCTGGCGCAGGCGGGCTTCCGGGTGTTCCGGCCGGCGGGCACCTACTTCGTCACCACCGACATCCGGCCGCTCGGCGAGACGGACGGCTTCGCCTTCTGCCGCGCCCTGCCGGAACGGGCCGGCGTCGTCGCCATCCCGAACGCGGTGTTCTACGACCACCGGGAGGCGGGCGCGCCGTTCGTGCGGTTCGCGTTCTGCAAGCGGACCGAGGTGCTCCAGGAGGCGGCGAAGCGGCTGTCGGCGCTCTAAGGGGCCCGCCAGGGGCCCGGACGGCCGGAGCCCGGCCCCGGCGCGCGACCCGTGTCGGTCGGCGCCCTGGCCGGGCTCCTGAGGGCCTGGACGGGGGTCCTACTCGCCGTCCTCGGTGCCCTCGGGCTTGTCCGCTTCGTTGACCTCCTGCTCGAGGCCGAGCTGCTCCACGAGCCACTTGTCGAACTCGATGGCGGCCCGCACCCAGCTGACCGTGGACGAGACGAAGTGCTCCAGGCTCACGCCCATGCCGATCAGCATCTGCGCCTCGCCGATCAGGCGGACCGTGCCGTCGTCGTGGGTGTGGGTGTAGACCTTGGGCCACAGGGTCCGGCGGTTCCAGTCGTCGATGGACTCCAGCAGCTGGGCCTTCTCGTCGATCTTGTGGGGCCGGTCGTAGAACGTCCGCACCGAGAAGACCTGCTGGTCACCCTCGCCGCGGAACATGAAGTACGTACGGAACTGCTCCCACGGCGCCGCGAGGTCACCCTCTTCGTCGACGACGTACTTGAGCTCCATCTGCTCCAGGAGCTGCTTCACGAGGTCCTGATCCGGGACGACGGGGCCCGCGGGCCCTTGGGGCTGCGGCTCGGGCTGGCCCCCGAAGTTCGGAATCGAGGACGGGTCGATGCTCACCGTGATTTTCCCTTCGTACGGATCCCGCCATCCTCCCTCATCCGGGGAGGGGGGTGGCAAGCCCGACAGTCAGAACAGGCCCGCCTTCAGCATGAGGGCCCGGTCATGATCCACCGGCGCACACCGTGTCACAGCGTGTCGCGCGTGGCCGGTCCCACCGTCAGGCCCTCCTCCGCGCGGTCCACCCGTACCGTGTCGCCGTCCTTGATGGCGCCGGACAGGATCTCCTTGGCGAGGCGGTCGCCGATGGCGGTCTGGACGAGGCGGCGCAGCGGGCGCGCCCCGTACGCCGGGTCCATGCCCTCGTCGGCCAGCCAGGCCAGCGCCCCGTCGGTGACCTCCAGGCGCAGGCGGCGCTCGGCGAGCCGCTTGGCGAGCGCGTCGATCTGGAGCCGGGCGATCCGGCTCAGCTCGTCCTTGGACAGCGCGGAGAACACCACCAGGTCGTCCAGGCGGTTGAGGAACTCCGGCTTGAACGAGGCCCGTACGACCTCCAGCACCTGCTCCTTCTTCTCCGCCTCGGTGCTGATCGGGTCGATCAGGAACTGGCTGCCCAGGTTGGACGTGAGCACCAGGATCGTGTTGCGGAAGTCGACCGTGCGGCCCTGGCCGTCCGTCAGCCGGCCGTCGTCCAGCACCTGCAGGAGGATGTCGAAGACCTCGGGGTGCGCCTTCTCCACCTCGTCCAGCAGCACCACGCTGTACGGCCTGCGCCGCACGGCCTCGGTGAGCTGGCCGCCCTCCTCGTAGCCGACGTAGCCGGGCGGGGCGCCGACGAGGCGGGCCACGCTGTGCTTCTCGCTGTACTCCGACATGTCGATGCGGACCATCGCCCGCTCGTCGTCGAAGAGGAAGTCGGCGAGCGCCTTGGCCAGTTCGGTCTTGCCGACGCCGGTCGGGCCGAGGAACAGGAACGAGCCGGTGGGCCGGTCCGGGTCGGCGATCCCGGCGCGGCTGCGGCGCACCGCGTCCGACACCGCGCGCACGGCCTCGCCCTGCCCGATGAGCCGCCTGCCGATCTCGTCCTCCATGCGCAGCAGCTTCTGCGTCTCGCCCTCCAGCAGCCGCCCGGCGGGGATGCCGGTCCAGGAGGCGACGACGTCCGCGATGTCGTCGGAGCCGACCTCCTCCTTGACCATGGTGTCGCGGGCGACCTCCTCCTCGGCCTCGGAGGCGGCCTCCAGGTCCCGCTCCAGGGCGGGGATCTCGCCGTACAGCAGCTTGGAGGCGGTGTCGAAGTCGCCGTCGCGCTGGGCGCGTTCGGCCTGGCCGCGCAGGTCGTCCAGCTTCTCCTTCAGCTCACCGACCCGGTTGAGGGACTGCTTCTCCTTCTCCCAGCGGGCGGTCAGGCCGCGCAACTCCTCCTCCTTGTCGGCGAGGTCGCGCCGCAGCCGCTCCAGGCGCTCCTTGGAGGCCTGGTCGGTCTCCTTGCTGAGGGCCAGCTCCTCCATCTTCAGCCGGTCGACGGCGCGCTGGAGTTCGTCGATCTCCACGGGCGAGGAGTCGATCTCCATGCGCAGCCGGGACGCCGCCTCGTCCACGAGGTCGATGGCCTTGTCGGGCAGGAAGCGGGAGGTGATGTACCGGTCGGACAGGGTGGCCGCCGCGACCAGCGCGGCGTCCGCGATCTGCACCTTGTGGTGGGCCTCGTACCGGCCCTTGAGGCCGCGCAGGATGGCGATGGTGTCCTCGACGGACGGCTCGGCGACCAGCACCTGCTGGAAGCGCCGCTCCAGCGCCGGGTCCTTCTCGATCCGCTCGCGGTACTCGTCCAGGGTGGTGGCGCCGACCATGCGCAGTTCGCCGCGGGCGAGCATCGGCTTGAGCATGTTGCCGGCGTCCATGGCGGAGTCGCCGCCCGCGCCGGCCCCGACGACGGTGTGCAGCTCGTCGATGAACGTGATGATCTGCCCGTCGGAGTCCTTGATCTCGGCGAGGACGGTCTTGAGCCGCTCCTCGAACTCGCCGCGGTACTTCGCCCCGGCGACCATCGCGCCGAGGTCCAGCGCCACCAGCCGCTTGTTCTTCAGCGACTCCGGCACGTCCCCCTTGACGATCCGCTGGGCGAGGCCCTCGACGACGGCGGTCTTGCCGACGCCGGGCTCGCCGATGAGGACGGGGTTGTTCTTGGTCCGGCGGGACAGCACCTGCACGACGCGGCGGATCTCGGTGTCCCGGCCGATGACCGGGTCGAGCCTGCCCTCGCGCGCGGCGGCCGTGAAGTCGGTGCCGAACTTCTCCAGCGCCTTGTACTGGCCCTCGGGGTCGGCGGTGGTCACGCGGCGCCCTCCCCTCGCCTTGCGGAAGGCGTCCAGCAGCTTCTTGGCGGTCGCCCCCTGCCCGGAGAGTACGTCACCGGCGGCACCGCCCTTCGCGGCGATGCCGATCAGGAGGTGCTCGGTGGACAGGTACTCGTCGCCCAGTTCCTTGGCGCGGGCCTGGGCGTCGGCGACCACGGCGAGCAGCTCGCGGTTGGGCTGGGGCGGCGCGACGGTGGACCCGGTCACGCTGGGAAGCGCGGCGAGGATCTTCTCCGCGCCGGCGCGGACGGCCGCCTGGTCGGCGTCGACGGCGGCCAGCAGGTCGGTGATGTTCTCGTTCTCCTGCCCCTGGAGCAGAGCGAGGAGCAGGTGCGCCGGGGTGAGGTCGGGGTGCCCCTCGGTCACGGCGCGGTTGCTCGCCGCGTTGATCGCGTCCCGGCTCCGGTTGGTCAGCTCGGCGTCCACGTGTCCGTTCTCCTCCTGTGCGTCAGCCGTGTCTGTGGGTCAGCCGTGTCACGTCTCCCGGCCCATTCCGTCTGACATAGTCAGCGTACACAAAGTTGAGTCTATTCCACTCAAGGGCGGCTGGGGAGGCCCTGTCCCGCACTGCCCTCCGGGAACGTGAGGTTCACCTTCCATGACCAGCACCTACTCCGTGGACCCGGGCGATCCGGACGCGTCGTACCTCGCCTTCTGGCGGGAGCGGCACCTGTGCACGCTGACGACCCCGCGCCCGGACGGCACTCCGCACGTAGTTCCCGTGGGCGTCACTTACGACCCCGGGGAGCGGCTCGCCCGGGTCATCACCCGCGGGACGAGCGCGAAGGCGGCCCATGTGCGGGCGGCGGGCCCGGACGGCGCGCCGGTCGCCGTGTGCCAGGTGGACGGCCGGCGCTGGGCGACGCTGGAGGGTCGCGCACGGGTCCGTACGGAACCGGACAGGGTGGCGGAGGCGGAGCGGCGCTACGCGGAGCGCTACGGCCGGCAGCCGTCGCCGAACCCGCGGCGCGTGGTGATCGAGATCGAACTGACGGGGGCCATGGGGCGCGGGTGACGGCCGGCGGCCCGGCACGGGCCGCAAAACTGCAGCGGCGTCACCGTGTTCAGGTCACGGTGACGCCGCTGCGGGGGGGAAGCACCTGCGCGATCTGTTACGACGGGGGAATCGCGTCAGGCACTGCGGGGGGTGGCCGAGATGGTTCTGGTCCGTGTGTCGGTGGCTTCCGACTGGGCCAGCTGGTGGTCCCGCTGGTCGAGGTTCACAAAGATCATTCCGTACCGGATGGCACACCGCACGGGCTGCGGCGCGCCGCGGGGCCGACGCAGACACCGGTATGCCCGCACGTCGTCGTCCTCGTCCCGCGTGACGACGACCGGCTCACCGAACACGGTCACCATCAGCGAGTCACCGCTGTGGGGGATGGCGGTGGCCAGATCGATGAAGTGCCAGCCGGAGCGGTAGGCGGAGGCCATTTCGCGGCGGAAGGACCGGTCGTCGGGCGGTGTGGTCATCGCGATCAGTCCCACCTGGTGTCGAGAGGGCTGTCCTGCGTTTCACCGCCGGCCGTCCCGACCGTCATGGACTGAGCAGCTCCCGCCTTGTGCACGTCGCTCTTCGCACCGGAGAGGCCAGCCAGCATTCCGAAGGCCACAACGGCGGAGAAGGCGGCAACAAGTACCGAGCGAAGCATTCTCTTACTCATAGTCGGCTTCGTCCTCACTTGAAGGTCCCCTCTTCCCCCGTCGGATAAGACGATGGCTCATTCAGGCACGTAATGGCCACACGAACGGTGCATCATGTTCCTGCATGTTCAGGACCCTGGGGGGTGGAGATTTGACAACAAATCGGACCAAAGAGGCACATCCCCATGCGGTGACCGAGCTGTGCGAGGAGGGCAGCCGTCTCTATGCCAACGCCCTGCGCACAGGTCGCATCCTGCGGGCCGATGTCGAGCCCGCTCCTTGCCTGATGGAGTTCGCCCTCCTCCACCCGGACCCCGACGACGCGAACTGGCTGCGGCCGGTTCCCCCTTCGGTTGCCCTGGCGCAGCGGCTGCATCCCATCGAGCGCGAAATCACCGAGCACCGGCGGCAGTCCATCGCGCTCACCGAGGTCTTCGAGCCGTTCCTGGCCCTCAGCACCCAAGAGAGCGCTCCCACCCACTCCATCACCGTCCTGGAGGGCCTCGACCGCATCAACGCCGCGCTCGACCTCGCCACCGCCCAGTGCCGGACCGAGGTCCTCACCGTCCAGCCCAGCGGCCGGCGCAGCCCCGAGAACCGGCTCCTGGAGGCCCTGGAGCGCGACAAGCCGCTGATCGAACGCGGCGTGCGCATCCGCACCCTCTACCAGCACACCGCCCGCTTCCTGCCCGACCGGCTCGCCTACGTCGACCAGTTCGCCGAGGGCAAGGTCGAGTACCGGACCATCGACGAACTCGTCGAGCGCCTCATCATCTGCGACGAGACCGTCGCCTTCATCCCCACCCGCGAGGACCGCCAGGTCGCCCTGGAACTGCGCCACCCCGGCCTGGTCCGCTACCTGGTGAAGGTCTTCGAGTTCATGTGGGGCCGCGCCGTGCCCCTGCGCGCCGGCACGCCCTACGAGACCGACCCCGACGGCATCACCGACATCCAGCACTCCATCGCCAAGCTGCTGGTGGAGGGCCACGTGGACGAGGCCATCGCCCGCCGCCTGGGCATGAACGTCCGCACCTGCCGGGCCCACATCGCCAAGCTCGCCTCGGCGCTGGGCAGCGGCAGCCGGGCCCAGCTCGGCTACCTCATCGCGCAGTCCGGGATACTCGACAAGAATCACTGATCCCGGGGCGATCCCCCGGACAGGAGGGAGCTACCGAGTGACGTCGGCGCCCCACCCGGAGCACGGCGTGGACGACCTGTGCTCCGCAGGAACAGAGCTGTACGAACGGGCCCTGCGCGAGGGGCACGTACCGGCCGGGGACACGCACCGCGCGCCCTGCCTGGTCGACTTCGGCCTGCTGCACCCTGCCGTCGACGACCTGAGCAGGTTGGAGCCCGTCGCGCCGGCCGTCGCCCTGCACCGGCTGCTGCGGCGCTCCCAGGAGCGGATGGCCGACGAACGGCGGCGCGAGGAACGGCTCGCGGAGACCTTCGCCCGGCTCATGCGCATCAGCGGCGGCGGCCCCGCCGGCACCGACAGCCCGGCGATCCGCGTCCTCAGCGGCACCGCCCGCATCAACCAGGCCATCACCGAGGCGATGACCGACACCACGAGCGAACTGCTCTGCATCCAGCCCAACGCCCACTACACCGGCCGCCGGGGCGAGGCCGCCCAGGCCGTCTCCCTCGACCGCGACCAGGCCCTGCTGGACCGGGGCGGGCGCATCCGCACCCTCTACCAGCACACCCAGCGCCACCTGCCCATGGTCCGGGCGCGCTACGAGCGGCTGCGCGGCGACGCCGAGGCCCGCACCCTGGACGAGATCCCCGACCGGCTCATCCTCGTCGACCGCGACGTGGCGTTCCTGCCGGCCGACAAGGAGAGCCTGCTCGCCCTGGAGGTCCGCCACCCCGCGCTGGTGTCCTACCTCGCCACCGCCTTCGACCGGCTGTGGCGCCTGGCGACCCCGATGTACCCCGAGGACGTCCAGCGGCCCACCCTCAACGGCATCACCGCCCGCCAGCGCACCATCGCCGCGCTGCTCGTGGAGGGCCACACCGACGCCGTCATCGCCGAACGCCTCGGCATGAACGTCCGTACCGCCCGCGTCCACATCGCCAAGCTGGCCGCCACCCTCGGCAGCGAGAGCCGCGCCCAGCTCGGCTACCTCATCGGCAGGTCCGGCATCCTCGACCAGGGCACCGCCGGGTGACAGCGGGCCCGCCTCACCGGCCGGTCGGGGAATTCTGGCCGGGGATCGTGACGGCCGGCGCCGTGCGGGGCGGCCCCTCCAGACCCACCTGGGCGATCCGCACGCCGAGCTGGGTACGGCTCGCCGCGCCCAGCGTCTCCGACAGCCGCGCGATGTGCGCCCGGCAGGTCCGCACGCTGATCCCCAGCCGCTCCGCGATCACCGCGTCCTGGTGGCCCTCCGCCAGCAGCGCGGCGATCGCCCGCTCCCGGTGCGAGATGCCCTCGATGCCGGTGTCCGGCAGCGGCGCGGTCAGCGGGAGCGCCAGGCGCCACAGCCGGTCGAAGACCGTGCCCAGGTACTCGACGAGCGCCGGATGACGCAGCTCCAGCGCCATCGTGCGGTCGGAGTTGGCGGGGATGAACGCGACCGTCCGGTCGAACAGGATGAGCCGGTCTATCACCTCGTCCAGGGTGCGCGCCTCGACCGCGTCGCCCATCAGCTCCAGGTAGTTGAGCAGGCCCTGCCCGTGCCGCGCCACATGCGTGTACAGGTCCCGCATCCGCACGCCGCGCCCGCGCAGCTCCAGCGCCCGGTGCAGGCCCTCCGCCAGCTCGTGCTCGGGCCGGATGCCGCCGGGCTGCACGGTCAGCACCTCGGCCGTGCAGGCCTGCGTCGCCTCGTCCATGGCCGCCTGGATGCGGGACAGCCCGTCCAGGACACGGATCGCGGTGCCCTCCCCGGCCGGCGGTGACGACGCGGGGCGCCCGCCCAGGCCGGCGTACCACTCGACGGCGGCCACCACCGAGCCCACCCGGCGCTGGCTCGCCCGGACCTCGTCGTAGACGCCGCGCAGCAGCCGGGTCATGACCTCCTGGGGTGCCGTCGGCACCAGCCAGTCCATGTCGTCGGGGTCCGGGTGCAGCAGGCCCAGGTCGAGCAGGCAGGGCACCGGTTCCGCGTCGTGGCGCGGCACCCGGCTGCGACGTACGGCCCGGGAATACACGCGATCCCCGGCCTCGCACAGTCGGTCAGCACCGTGTGGATGCTCGTCCGTCCCGTGCCCGGCCATCGCCCATCCCACCCCCGGTTCAGCTCTCCGCAGCGCAACTATGCGCGTACCGAACGTGGTCCGCAACACGGCTCCCTCTGCGCGGAGCGCCCAAAAGCACCGGTTGGTGGTGGTATTTCGGGACCTCAGGAAGGAGGTGCCGCAACAAGCTGGCCGGTGGGTTCAGGACAAGCCTCGGCGCCCTGGGCGGTCAGGACTCCAGGCCGATGTCGGCGCAGTCGCCCGCGTACTTGGCGGTGCAGATGTCCGACACCTCGTAGATGCCGTCCGCGACGACGGTGTCGCCGATGTTGTCCCGCGTCAGGGCGACCACGGGGACGAGCTGCGCCGGAATGCCCTGGTGCGTGGGGCTGTCGACGCTCTCGCGGGTGAGCGCGTCGAACTGGATGTCCTTGCCCTGGACCTTCGCCACGGCCATCTCGGCCGCGTTCTCGGCCTCCTGCGGGTACGGCTTGTAGACACTCATGTGCTGCTCACCGGCCACGATCCGCTGCACCGCGGCCAGTTCGGCGTCCTGCCCGGTGACCGGCGGCAGATCGCTCACGCCCGCGGCCTTGAGCGCCTTGATGACGCCGCCCGCCATGCCGTCGTTGGCGGCGTAGACGGCCGCGATGGCGTCCACGCCGATCGCGTTGATCGCCTCGGCCATGTTGGCCTCGGCGTTCTCCGGCTTCCAGCCCTCGGTGTCGTAGGACTTGGCGATCGTCACCTTGCCGCTCAGTTCGGACAGCGCGCCCGCCTTGAACTGCTTGGCGTTCGGGTCCGTGGGCGAGCCGTTCATCATGACGATCTTCGTGGAGGCGCCGACGTCGCCGCCGAGGGCCTCCAGCAGCGAGCGGCCCTGCACCTCGCCGACGAGTTCGTTGTCGAAGGAGATGTACGCGTCGATCGGTCCCTCGGCCAGCCGGTCGTAGGCGATGACCGGGATGCCCGCCTCCTTGGCCTTCTCCACGCTGTCCGCGATGGCGTGCGCGTCGACCGCGTCCAGCAGGATCACGTCGACCTCGTCGTCCACCATCTCCTGCATCTGGCTCGCCTGCTTGGCGGCGTCCGCGTCGGCGTTGGCGTACAGGACCCGGCCCTGGTCGCGGGTCAGGGCGGCGACCTTCTTCTTGATGATGGGGTAGTCGAACTGCTCGTAGCGCGTGTTGGCCTTCTCCGGCAGCAGCAGGCCGACGGTGATGTCGTTGCCCTTGGACGGACTGGCGTCGTCGCTGCCCCCCGACCCACCCAGCGCACCACAGGCGACCAGCGAGAGGGTCATCGTGGACGCGGCCACGGATATGGCGATACGACGCATACGGGTGCTCACTTCTGTGTCTTTCCGGACGCGGGCGCAGCTGTGCGACCCGAGTGACTGAAAAGCCAACGCGCCAGGGCCCCTCAGCGTCAAGCCGAACCACTTAACGAGATGACAACACCACGCTCCGCAGTCGAGGTGGAGACAAAGGGGAACGACCTGCGGTCTCTCTCCACCCGCTGTTCACGCGACGGCGCCCCGGGGCATGGCCCTTAACCGCACAACCAACCCCATTCACCGCGAGTCGTGATCACGGAAGCCGCCCGGCCGCGCGCCCGGTGTTCGGCCGGACGACCGAACAAACTCAGCCATCGCGCGACCGGCACGAAAAGGACCCCGGAGGACAAGCCTCCGGGGTCCTTCTCGACTACGGGCGGGTGCGGGGTCAGTCCGGGGACTGCTGCCGCTTCGGCCGCCACACCACCAGCGCGCTGGTCTGCTGGACCTCCTGGTACGGCACCAGGTCGCGCCGGTACGACGCGTGCACCGCCGCCTCGCGCTGGCGCATGGCAGCCGCCGCGCCGTCCAGCGCCGCCTCCAGCTCCGCCACCCGGGACTGGAGCGCGACGACCTGGTTCTCCAGTTCGATGATGCGCTTGATGCCCGCCAGGTTGATGCCCTCGTCCTGCGACAGCTGCTGCACCTGGCGGAGCAGCTCGATGTCACGGGCCGAGTAACGGCGGCCCCGGCCGGCGGTGCGGTCCGGGGACACCAGTCCCAGGCGGTCGTACTGACGCAGTGTCTGCGGGTGCAGACCGGAGAGCTGGGCCGCCACCGAGATGACGTAGACCGGGGTGTCCTCGGTCAGCTCATACGGGTTGCGTCGACGGCCGTCCATCTCCATCAAGCTCCCTTCGCGGCCTGGAACAGCTCCGCCCGCGGATCCTCACCCGCGGTCGCCTCGCGATACGCCTCGAGCGCGTCACGAGCCTTCCCCGACACGTCCTTCGGAACACTCACCTCCACGGTGACCAGCAGGTCCCCGCGGGTGCCGTCCTTGCGGACCGCGCCCTTGCCCCGGGCGCGCATCGTGCGCCCGTTCGGCGTGCCCGGCGGCAGCTTCAGCGTCACCGCCGAGCCGCCCAGGGTCGGGACCCGGATCTCGCCGCCGAGAGCCGCCTCGGCGAACGTGACCGGCACGGTCACGGTGAGGTTGTCGCCCTTGCGGCCGAACACCGGGTGGGCATCGACGTGCACCACCACGTACAGATCGCCCGCCGGGCCGCCGCGCTCGCCCGGTGCGCCCTTGCCGCGCAGCCGGATGCGCTGCCCGTCCGCGACCCCGGCCGGGATGCGCACCTGCATGGTGCGCGACGACTTGGCGCGCCCGCTGCCCTTGCAGACCTCGCAGGCGTCCTCGGCGATCAGGCCGCGGCCCTTGCAGTCCGGACAGGGGTCGGTGAGCGAGAAGCCGCCGCCGGAACCCCGTGCGACCTGGCCGGTGCCGACGCACGTCGGGCACACCCGCGGCGTGCCGTTCTTGTCGCCGGTGCCCGAACAGGCCTTGCAGGGCTGTTGCGAGGACATCCGCAGCGGGACCGTCGCGCCCTCGATCGCCTCCGTGAAGCTGAGGGTGACCTCCGACTCGACGTCCTGCCCGCGTCGCGGCTGGGTGCGGCCGGCGGTGGTGCCGCCGCGGTTGAACAGGCCCCCGAAGACGTCACCGAGTCCGCCGCCGAAGCCGCCCGGCTGGCCCTGGCCGCCGAACAGGTCGCCGAGGTCGAAGTTGAAGGAGCCGCCGCCCGCGCCCGGCCCCGGGCGGAAGCCGCCGTTGCCGAACAGCGCGCGGGCCTCGTCGTACTCCTTGCGCTTCTTGGGGTCGCCGAGGACGTCGTTCGCCTCGGAGATCTCCTTGAAGCGCTCCTCCGCCTTGGTGTTGCCCTTGTTGGCGTCCGGGTGGTACTCGCGGGCGAGCTTGCGGTACGCCTTCTTGATCTCGGCCTCGGTGGCGTCCTTGGGGACGCCGAGGACCTTGTAGTAGTCCTTCTCAATGAAGTCCTTGGTGCTCATCCCCGACGTCCCTCCTTTCCTGCCTGGGTCGTGACGTCAGCCCTCGTCCGGGCCACCGCTCTCCTTGTCCTCCGACTGCTCGGCCGCCGCCTCCGCCTCGCCGGCCCGGTCGCTCTCCTCGGCCGGCTTGACCGTCTGCGCGCCGGGCTGCGGCTCGGCCACGGCCACCCGCGCGGGGCGGATGGTGCGCTCGCCGATGCGGTACCCCGGCTGCAGAATCGCCACGCACGTCGTCTCGGTGACGTCCGGCGCGTAGGAGTGCATCAGGGCCTCGTGGATCGTCGGGTCGAAGGGCTCGCCCTCCTTGCCGAACTGCTGGAGGCCCAGCTTCGCCACGACGGTCTCCAGCGACTCGCCGACGGACTTGAAGCCGCCGACCAGTTCGCCGTGCTCCCGCGCGCGGCCGATGTCGTCGAGCACCGGCAGGAGCTCGGTCAGGATGTTCGCCACGGCGATCTCCCGGACCGCGATCCGGTCGCGCTCGACCCGGCGGCGGTAGTTCTGGAACTCGGCCTGCAGGCGCTGGAGGTCCGCGGTGCGCTCACCGAGCGCGGAACGCGCCTGGTCGAGCTGGGCCACCAGCGCCGCCGTCTGGCCCGTGTCCCCGGCCGGGGCCGCCCCCTCCTCCGGGGAGGGGGTGGCGGCCTGCGGCTCGGCGTCTTCGGAGGTGGCGCCGGAGGGGACGTCGGGCTGCTGCTCGTCGAAGCCCGGGGTCTCCTCCGTCACGCGGCACCGTCCTTCCGCTCGTCGTCGACGATCTCGGCGTCCACGACGTCGTCGTCGGCCTTGGCCTCACCGGCACCGGCGTCACCGGCGCCCGCGGCCTGCGCGCCCTGGGCGTCGGCGTACATCGCCTGGCCCAGCTTCTGCGAGACGGCGGCGACCTTCTCGGTGGCGGTGCGGATCTCGGCGGTGTCCTCGCCCTTGAGCTTCTCCTTCAGCTCGGCGACGGCCTCCTCGACCTCGGTCCTGACGTCGCCCGGGACCTTGTCCTCGTTGTCCTTGAGGAACTTCTCGGTCTGGTAGACGAGCTGCTCGCCCTGGTTGCGGGTCTCGGCGGCCTCGCGGCGCTTGTGGTCCTCCTCCGCGTAGCGCTCGGCCTCCTCGCGCATGCGGTCGACCTCGTCCTTCGGCAGCGAGGAGCCGCCGGTGACGGTCATCTTCTGCTCCTTGCCGGTGCCGAGGTCCTTCGCCGTGACGTGCATGATGCCGTTGGCGTCGATGTCGAAGGACACCTCGATCTGCGGGACGCCGCGCGGCGCCGGGGGCAGACCGGTCAGCTCGAACATGCCGAGCTTCTTGTTGTACGCCGCGATCTCGCGCTCGCCCTGGTAGACCTGGATCTGCACCGACGGCTGGTTGTCCTCGGCCGTCGTGAAGATCTCCGAACGCTTCGTCGGGATCGTGGTGTTGCGCTCGATCAGCTTGGTCATGATGCCGCCCTTGGTCTCGATGCCGAGGGACAGCGGGGTGACGTCCAGCAGGAGGACGTCCTTGACCTCGCCCTTGAGGACACCGGCCTGGAGCGAGGCGCCGATGGCGACGACCTCGTCCGGGTTCACGCCCTTGTTGGCCTCCTTGCCGCCGGTCAGCTCCTTGACGAGCTCGGCGACGGCGGGCATGCGGGTGGAGCCGCCGACCAGGACGACGTGGTCGATCTCGCTGATGGAGATGCCGGCGTCCTTGATGACGTTGTGGAACGGCGTCTTGCAGCGCTCCAGGAGGTCCGCGGTCAGCTGCTGGAACTGGGCGCGGGTGAGCTTCTCGTCCAGGTGCAGCGGGCCCTCGGCGGACGCCGTGATGTAGGGCAGGTTGATCGAGGTCTCGGTGGACGAGGACAGCTCGATCTTGGCCTTCTCGGCGGCCTCGCGCAGGCGCTGCAGGGCCATCTTGTCCTTGGACAGGTCCACGCCGTGGCCGGACTGGAACTGCTTGACCAGGTAGTCCACGACGCGCTGGTCCCAGTCGTCGCCACCGAGGTGGTTGTCGCCGTTGGTGGCCTTCACCTCGACGACGCCGTCGCCGATCTCCAGCAGCGAGACGTCGAAGGTGCCGCCACCGAGGTCGAAGACGAGGATCGTCTGGTCGTCCTTGTCGAGGCCGTACGCCAGGGCGGCGGCCGTCGGCTCGTTGACGATGCGCAGGACGTTCAGGCCCGCGATCTCGCCGGCCTCCTTCGTCGCCTGGCGCTCGGCGTCGTTGAAGTACGCCGGGACGGTGATGACCGCGTCGGTGACCTTCTCGCCCAGGTAGGACTCGGCGTCCCGCTTCAGCTTCTGCAGCACAAACGCGCTGATCTGCTGCGGGTTGAAGTCCTTGCCGTCGAGCTGGATCTTCCAGTCCGTACCCATGTGGCGCTTGACGGAGCGGATGGTCCGGTCCACGTTCGTGACCGCCTGGCGCTTGGCCACCTCACCCACGAGCACTTCGCCGTTCTTGGCGAAGGCGACGACGGACGGCGTGGTCCTGGCGCCCTCGGCGTTGGTGATGACGGTGGGCTCGCCGCCCTCCAGAACGCTGACGACGGAGTTAGTCGTGCCCAGGTCGATGCCGACCGCACGTGCCATGGTGATTCCTCCAGCTGACTTGAGTGGAACAGGCTCAAGTGTGCACGAGGCTCAGCGCTGGGTCAACAGACCTGAGTCCAACGGACTCAACTCTTATCCATTCCTTACACGCAACCGCGCTCCGACCTGCGAAGACGGCACCGGAGGCCGCCGCCGCGGCCCGTAAACCGGGACCCGCAGCAGTGCCAGTACGACGACGGCGGCCACCGCCGCCACCCAGAGCACCGCACCCTCGCCCGCCGTGCCGGTCTGCACCAGCACCCCGACGAGTACCCCGGCCCCGCCCCCGATGCCGAGCAGCACCGCCGTGCCCTGGGGCGTCAGCCCGAGCCTGCGCAGCCGGTGCGCGAGGTGGTCGGGGCCGCGCCGCAGCAGGGGCCGCCCGGCCAGCCGCCGGGACAGCAGCACCAGCACGGCGTCGGCCACCGCCACCGAGGTGAGCGCGAACAGCACCCCTGCGCTCGGCACGAGGTCCTGCCCGGCCCGCGTCACGACCAGCGCCCCGGCGAGCAGGAAACCGGCGAACAGGGCGCCGCCCGCGCCGAGTCCGGCCCGCGCGGGCGGCCAGCTGTGCATGAGGAAGCCGGTCAGGGCCGCCGCCAGCACGCTCAGCAGCGTCGCGAGCCCGTCCATCACCTCGGCGGCGGCGCAGGCACCCGCACCGAAGGCGGCCGGCATCCCGACCACGCCCACCGGCCCGTCGGCGTGATCGAGCCCCTTGAAGGCGACGGCGACGAAAACGATCCAGCCAACGGCGAGGATGCCGCCGGGGATTCCGGTCTCGGCGTACGGCACCACGAGCACCGCCGCGACGGCCGTGCCGACGAGCAGGAAACGGGTGCCGAGCCGCCACAGGTCGGCGGCGAGCCCGAGCACGGCGACGCAGGTCGCGGCGGCGAGCAGCCGGCCGACCCCGTCCCCGAGCGGCGCGAGCCCGGTCCAGTCCCCGGCTCCGGCGACCAGCCCGGTGGCGGCGACGACGGCGGTCCCGCCGGACAGCGGAACCGGTCGCTGCCTGCGCCGTTCGGCGGCGCCGAGACGCAGGGCGGGGGCACGCAGGAGGACGGTCAGTACGGCGGCGAGGGCCAGGGCGAGGGCGGCGGCGACGATTCCGTAGAGCACGAATCAAAACTAAGCCGCATGTCATGATTTATGACGAATGGCATGATGGGGTCGGCGTGGCGCGGGCGCCACCCGGCCAGGGCCGCCTCAGCGACACAGATCACCGCACGCCTGGCTACAGTGCGAAGGAGGATCGGGGTAGTCTCGAACGAACTGGGTAAGTTACCGCTTAGTAACAGCGATTCCCAGTCACCTGCACACACCGCTCGATACCGCTCACCACATCCCCCGAATCACCCTTGAACCACCCCTCGCAGGCCCGAGGAGCCCCGAAATGCAACTCGCCGCGATCGTCGTGTCGCTGGTCCTGACCGTGGTCGGCGTCGCGCTGCTCGCGCGCGCCGTCGGTCAGTTCGTCCGGTACTTCAGGCTGGGCCAGCCGGTGCCCGCCGGCACCCGTACCGACAACCCCTACCAGCGCAGTGTGACCCTGGCACGGGAGTTCCTCGGCCACACCCGGATGAACCGCTGGGGCATCGTCGGCATCGCCCACTGGTTCGTGGCCATCGGCTTCCTGACGCTGCCGCCGACCCTGGCCCAGGCGTTCGGCCAGCTGTTCCGGGCCGACTGGGTGCTGCCGGTCATCGGCGACTTCCTGCCGTTCGAGCTCTACATCGAGTTCATCGGCGTGATGACGGTCCTCGGCATCGCCGTGCTCATCGTGATCCGCCTGCTGAGCCTGCCGTCGCGGCCGGGCCGCAAGTCCCGCTTCGCGGGGTCCAAGGCGGGCCAGGCGTACTTCGTGGAGTACGTCATCCTCACCATCGGCCTCGCCATCTACGTGCTGCGCGGCCTGGAGGGCGCACTCCACCACGTGGACCACTACGAGGCCGGGTACTTCGCCTCGTATCCGCTGGTCCTCGCCTTCAAGGGGCTCGGCGTCACCACACTCCAGAACCTCGTCTACCTGGTCGCGATGATCAAGATCTCCACGTCCTTCATCTGGATGATCGTGGTCTCGCTGAACATCAACATGGGTGTGGCGTGGCATCGGTTCCTGGCGTTTCCGAACATCTGGTTCAAGCGGAA
>NZ_JBFBAX010000040.1:0-42107 GCF_040682395.1 Streptomyces sp. NPDC051207
TCCCACAGGTCCTCCGGCGCCATCCGCTCGACAAGCGCAGCAGTCATCGCCCCAGACTGCCGCAAGATCACACCAACTGAAATGGCCTCTAAGCGCCCGCCTCGCGCCACATGCCGGAGGAGGGCACGCTGAAAGAAGCGGGACGTTTCCGTTCGGGGCTCAGGGAAACGCCGACACCGTGCCCGGTGACGGCACTCGTCCCCAACGTCCTACTGAAGAGCCGGACTGCTCCGGTCGGCCCGTGTGCCTGACAAGCTGAGCAAGGCTCTGTTGAGCCCTGCGTATCGAGGAGGTGCGTTCCCATGACGCAGCCGAACAGTGCCACCAAGTCCACGACCGAACCCCGGGCGAACTCTCCGCAGGCCGAGCGGAGAGGGGCGAACGCTGCCCCAGCCACCCGGGGCACGACGAGCATCGCCGACGGCGTGGTGGCGAAGATCGCCGGAATGGCCGCCAGAGAGGTTCCCGGCATCCATGCCCTGGGCGGCGGACTCGCCCGCACTATCGGAGCAGTACGCGACCGTGTTCCCGGCGGAAGCACGAGCGTCACACGCGGCGTCAAGGTCGAAGTCGGGGAACGCCAGAGCGCCATCGACCTGGAACTGGTCATCGAGTACGGCATCGCGATCGCCGATGTGACCGGCGAGGTACGCGAAAACGTCATCGAGGCGGTGGAGCGAATGACGGGTCTGGAAGTTGTCGAGGTGAACATCTCCGTCAACGACGTCCACTTGCCCGATGAGGAAGACGACGAGGCACCGGAAGGACGCGCGCAACCGCAGGGACGCGTGCAATAAGCAGAGCTACCGCTCCAGGGAGAAGCAGTCTGGGTGGTGGATGAGGCTCTGCTGGTCCTCCTTGTTTTCGTCGGCGTGAGGGCCCGAACGGCGGGGCCGGCGTCGTGAGAGTGCTGTCGGCGGCTCGAGATCGAGCCGCTGCTGACGAAGTGACGTGACGCGGCTGCCGACACCCTTCGAGGGTCATCGGGTCCTGAAGCGGCGGTGGAGGTTCCGGGCCACATACACGCCCGGGCCGCCGAAGCCGATGAGGTCGAGGCGTCCGTCACCGGTGATGTCGGCGAGGAAACGGGGGTGGCGGTCGACCCGCCAGGCGCCGGCGTCCTCGTTGTGTCCGAAGCCGCGGCACACCAGCTGGGCCTGGTCGAACCGGCCGTCGCCGCGGTTGTGCGACACCCATACCCCCTCGTTGCCGAAGCCGACGATGTCCGGGCTGCCGTCGCCGGTGACGTCGGCGAGGCAGCGCAGGTGCTTCCTGCCCCTCCACTCCTGGGCATGGCCGAAGTCGTTCAGGACGAGTTCCGAGGGCTGGAACGTGCCGTCGCCGCGCCCGCGTGAGACGACGACACCCTGCGGGCCGAACCCGACGATGTCCACTGCTCCCCCGCCGATGGTCGCGAGCAGGAAGCGGGGGTGTTCCTCGGCCGAGCTCCACCCCTGGTCGACCCCGAAGTCGTCGAGGACGTACAAAGGCTCGGCGAACGTGCCGTCCTCGCTCTGGAGTGAGATCCAGACACCGTCGTCGTGGCAGCCGACGATGTCGACGCGTCCGTCACCGGTGGTGTCCACCAGGAAACGGGGATGCTTGTCGGCGAGCCACCCGCCCGCCTTCTCGCCGTGGCCGAACGACCCGACCACTGGTTCGTCGCCGAGCGGTGCGAACGTGCCGTCCTCGGCCTGGAGCGAGATCCAGACGCCGTCGTCGTGGCAGCCGACGATGTCGAGACGTCCGTCACCGGTGGTGTCCACCAGGAAACGGGGATGCTTGTCGGCGAGCCACCCGCCGGCCTGCTGGCCGTGCCCGAATGCCTTGAGGACCAGCTTGCCGCCCGCGGGCGCGAACGCCCCCGCCTCGTCCCGGGCGGACACCCGGACACCGTCGGCGGCGAGCACGACGACGTCGGGACTGCCGTCGCCCGTCGTATCCGCGAGGGTCCACAGGTCCGCGGGACTCGGGGCGGGCGCGGGCGGGTGCAGGACCACTTCGTCGTCGAAGGTCCCGTCGCCTCTGCTGGACGACGTCACGGCCCCCTTGGCGGGTTTGAGCCCTACGATGTCCGCCCGCCCTGCTCCCGCGGTGTCGGCGAGGAACCGCGCACCGAGCCCGGCCCACCAGCCGGGTTCCCCACGGGGAGAGGGGTTGGCCCCATCGCTCTTCCACCCGCCGGCGTCCTGGTCGCTCCCGAACCGCTCGAGGACCAGCAGCATGTCGCTGAAGGAGGGTGTCGCGTCGGGTGCCGGGCGGCACGGTGGAGCGGGCCAGCCGCCAGGACCGGCGGCCGTTCCAGTGGCTCAGAGCCGCCCAGCACAGCACGGGGTCGCTGGTGCGCTCGGGCTCGGCCGGGACGAACCGCCAGCGCTGGCTCTCCACGCTCTCGTCGTACGCGCGCAGGACAACCCGGGCTTCCTCCTCGCCGGGGTCGGCGAGGTCGAGAACGGCCCCGTCGGTCGCGCCCTCGATGAAGTACAGGCCCGCTTCACCCTCAACGGGGACGACGTGCCACTGCTGGCCCTTCCGGCCGGCTGTGCCGTCCCACTGGCGGACGCCTCGGTCAGCGGCGGCGGGGTTGTCGAGCACCTTGCCGCTGACCGCGTTGCGGATCACGTATGCCTGTTCGTCCTGGGCGGCCTGCACAGGAGTGAGGTGCCACTGCTCCGGGCTCGGGCCGCCATCGGGGAAGTCGCGGACGACGAGCGCCCCGTCCGTGCTCGGCGCGGCCTTGGCGCCGAGGGTCTTCCCCGTGGCGGCGTTGACGATCTCCAGCTTCAGTTCTTCCGTGGGCACGTGCATCGTGGTGCCTCTTCCAGGCGGTGCGGGCAGGGGCTCAGCGGTGTGGGCAGGGGCTCAGGAAGGATGTGGCGCGGCCGTGGCCGGCGGTCACGTGAAGACGTGGTGGTACGGGACATTCCACTCGTTGGGCAGCCGCGGGTAGAACGTGTTGATCACCGTCCCCGTGAAGTCTCCGCCCCAGTTGTAGGTGAGACGCACCTCGCTGTTGGCCGTCACCGCGTGGTCCTTGAACCCGAGGATGGCGTCGGGGTGGGTGATCGGCACGAACGTGATGCCGCCCCATGGCGTCACCGTGACGGCCCAGAGCTGGGTGTCCTCGGGCGCGCCGTTCTTCCCGCGCCACTTGTCGCCGACTTTGCCGGGGAGGCCGACCTGGACGGTGTCGGCTGTGCTCTTGGGTGCGTCCTGGTGGACGGTGATGCGCCTGCGCTGCGGCTTCGGTGTGCCGTCGTCGCCGCGGCCGGCGTCGGCTGTGCCCGCGGCGGCAGGCTTGGGCGACACCTGGCCCGCGGCGCTCTCGATGAAGTACAGCGGTCGCTGCCCGAAGAAGCCGCCGGGGGTGATGTACCAGAGGTGGCCCTGTGCGTCCTTGGTGACCGGGTCGAGCGCGGTGGCCAGCTGGACCCCCTTGTCGTGGCTGTCCTCCTTCAGTTCGGCAGGCCGCAGGTAGCCGCCGTTGAAGGCATGGACGAGCATGACGGGCCGATTTTCGACCAGCGCTGCCACGATCGCGTTGTCGTAGCTGTTCACCGCCACCGGGCCGCCGACCACCAAATTCGTCATTGTCGTGCGTTCTTGGGTGTACATCGCGGAAACCTCACCTGTCCTGAATGTGGAGAACAACGCGTCGGACATGCAATGCAATGGCCTGTCGCTCGGTATTACGCAGACTCAATCACATTCGATCGAAGCGACTTCGAAAACGAATGGACAACTGACGTGAATACCTCACCCATGGCAACGGTCTGGCTATGACATCCGCAGGTAGAGTGATTCAGGAAGTCATCGATCGAGTGATCGACCCCACCTCAAGTTACCTCCCCAGCAAGCCAGTTGGGACAGCCGTCGAGTCTTTGTCACTCGATTGAGCACATAACACGGAGAAGCCTTCCCGAGTGACGGAGCCCGTGCTAGCTTCCCTTTCGGAATACGCGTAGACCCTTGTTCACATTTCACCCAGCGCAATTCGGCCAGATTAGTCGAGGACGGGGAATGTCTTCCAACGCGTACAACCTGGTACCAGCCAAGCGCCAGCCACTGACGAAAAAGAACCTGCGGGAACTCAACATCGAGGAGACCTGGCAGTCCATCCTGGACCACCCCAACCTGGTCTACGTCGACAACTACGGTGTGCAGCACAAGCCCGTCGGGTTCTCCGTGAACAAGTCGAGCTTCGGCGCTTTCCCCGGGTCCGCGTTCCAGCTGGGCTGGCTCGCCTACATGAACCTCGGGGAGCCCTTGATCGAGGAGCGGCGCAACATCAGCCAGCCCCCGCCCGACACGTTCTCCTCGCGCGCCTACGTCAACCGCAGCCAGACCTCCTCGATGTCCTTCACCGACTCGGTCGATTTCACCGTGTCGAACGGGGTCACGTGGTCACTCCAGGGCGAGGCCAAGCTCACCTTCGGCGGCAGCGTCAGCGCGCAGCTGCAGTTGCAGCTGCAGAACCAGCTCAAGATGGATCTCCAGACGCAGCTTCAGACGCAGTGCCAGAACGAGGTGGCGAACAAGAACGCGAACACCCTGACCAACAAGAACAGCAAGGACAGCATCGGGGTCGACAACGCCAACGCCACCGAGTCGGCCGCGAGGAACTCGACGACGAACTCCACGGCGAACTCGGTGGCGAACTCGGTGGCGTTCACGACCCAGGGCAGCGCCACCGGCACCGCGGCGCTCAACGCCTCGTTGCTGATGGGCATCTCGGGCTCCGTCGGCGGCTCCCTGACCACCAGCTGGGCCTCGAAATCGCAGATCACCGGCCAGGTCCCGCCCAGCTCCCGCGTGGAGACCGTCGTCACGCAGCGGCGTACCCGCAAGCAGTACTCCTACCAGATCCCGGTGACCTTCTCCGGATTGATCGCGGTGAAGTACGCCGTGCCGGTGGCGGTCCTGTCTCCCCCGCAGTCCGGGAACTACCCCGGCCTCGACCAGTTGGTCGCCCGCGACATCAGCGACATCGACCTGGCGGGCGGCGGCTTCCGGTTGAAGGGACTGGCCGAGGTCGTCTCCGCCCTGGAGGTCCACCACACGATGTTCGACGTTGAAAGCCTGATCTGACCGACAGCCACCGAGCGCTGCGCAGGCAGCCTTGACCGGGCGGGCGGCGCCGCCACGACAACGACCAGGGGTGACGACCATGGTGTTCGGCAACATCTTCGGCTCGGCGGGCAAGAGCGCGAGGCTCTTCTCAGTGACCACCGACAGCGCCAAACCGCAGCCGGGGGCCGGCGTCGACTTCGAGGACGCCGACGACGACACATACGACGACACGAGCACGAGCCTGTTCAACAGCGCGATCCACGGGGCTTCCTCCCGGGCAAAGGTCGTGCAGGAGACATCGCCCGAAGCGCGGGCCATCCTGGGATTCCTCGGCTCCTTCATCCAGACCACCCAGGCGTCGGCCGATGCGCAGGCCCAGTACGCCCAAAATCCCAGCTCGGTGTCCGATGCGGCGACCGCCGGCATGCAGAAGTCGAGTGCGACGGTGACGAAGCACAGCGGCCTGCAGAAGAACGAGGACCTGGAGGACAAGCCGAACAAGAGCGAGTACACCAAGGCCCCCAAGGCCCCGGAACCCCCCAAGGCACCCGAACCGACCGCCCCCAAGGCACCCAGGCCGACCACCGAGGACCCGCCTGCTTCCCACTGAACACACAGGTTGCGAGGGGGTCAGGGGCGAGGCCGCCCCTGACCCCCTCGCGCGTCACACGGGCAGCAGCTGCCACTGCCGGCCCTGGTGGTCGCCCTCCGCCCCGTCCTGCTTGATCGCCGTACGGGCATTGGTGTCGACACGCAGCAGCAGACCGCTGTTCCGGTTCGCGATCTCGTACACCCGTGGGGTGTCGCTTACCGAGCCCACCGGGATCAGCCTCCACTGCTGGTGGCGTGCGTCACCACCCTCATAGGCGCGCTGCGCGACCACCACTCCGGCCCTCTCCTGCCCTCCTACGACCTCCAGGACTTTGCCGCTGCGCACGTTCTCGAACCTGTACAGGACTTCACCGTCGTCCTGACCCGCCGCGACCAGCCGCCACCGCTGGTGATCCCTGGGGACGGCGAGCAACTGGTGGACCTCGGCCCCGTCCTTGGTGGACTCACGCAGCACCCCCATCCGCAGCCTGCTGCGGACGTTGACCCAGGAGACCACCGTGCCCGTATCGGGCAGCCCGGCCAGCCTCGCCGACGCGATCTTCCGAATCCGGTTGTTGACGTGGTCGGCGATGTAGAGGGTGTCGACGCAGTCCACGGCGAGCCCGAACGGGTTGTACAGCTGGGCCGAAGCGGCCGGGCCGTCGTCACCGCCGAAGCCCCCCGTGCCCGTGCCGGCGACCGTACTGATCGTCCCGTCCACCGCGACCTTCCGGACCCGGTGGTTGTTGTAGTCGGAGACGTAGAGGGTGCCGGTACTGTCCACCACCATCGCCACTGGGCAATTCAGCCGTGCCGAGGTGGCCGGGCCGTCGTCACCGCTGAACCCCGCAGTGCCCGTGCCGGCAACCGTACTGATCGTCCCGTCGGCCGCGACCTTCCGGATCCGGTGGTTGACGTAGTCGGCGATGTAGAGGTCACCCGCGCCATCCAGCGCCACTCCGAACGGGCCGTTCAACTGCGCTGAAACCGCTGGACCACCATCTCCCCTGAATCCCGCGGCCCCCGTCCCCGCGACCGTGCTGATCTGCCCGTCCGACGTGATCTTCCGGATCCGGTGGTTGCCGTGGTCGGAGATGTAGAGGGCGCCGGTGCTGTCCACCACCACCCCCAACGGGGTGTGCAGCCGGGCGGCGGTGGCGGGGCCGCCATCGCCGCCGAAGGCCGCGGCGCCTGTGCCGGCGATCGTGCTGATCTTTCCGTCGGTCGTGACTTTCCGGACCCGGTGGTTGTTCGTATCGGCGATGTAGACGGCGCCCGCGCTGTCCACCGCCACCTCACGCGGGTAGTTCAGCTGGGCTGAGACGGCAGGGCCATTGTCCCCGCTGACTCCCGCGGCCCCGGTCCCCGCGACCGTGCTGATCCTCCCGTCGGTCGTGATCCTCCGGACCCGATGGTTGTTGTAGTCGGAGAAGTAGAGAGTGCCGGTGCTGTCCACCGCGATCCCATACGGGCGGTTCAACTGGGCCGAACGGGCAGGTTCATTGTCCCCTTTGAACCCCGCGCCCCCGGTCCCCGCGACCGTGCTGATCAACAGGACGGAGTTCTCACCACCTGTGGCTGCCGCGTGGGCAGTGCTCATCGTCATCCCTTCACCGTTCACCGACCGCCCACCACAGACGGTTGTTGTAGGTCTGCCAGTCCTGGCCAGGTGCCGTACTGCCTGCGCCGGTGATGGCCGGCACGGTCCTCTTTGGTCGGGCAGGTAACGCCTCCAGCGGGCCCACACGAAGCAACCTGCCGCCGGAGGCGCGCTACTCCCATGCTGGAGGCCGGCGGCCCCCCGTCCGGGCTTGCGGCGGGAAAACCCATCCATCAAGTGATCCGGCAGCACTGCTCAGGCGTCGGCGCGCCCTGGCACGCGGCAGGCGGACAGTGTGCGCCCCCCTGAGACCAGCACCGCAGGGCCGGCCTTGGTTTCGATGACACCGGGGCCCGTCAAAGGCTCCATCGAGTCCGCCGACGCCTTCCAGAGACGACTGGCCGAACAGGCCGACAGCATCGGTAGCACCAACGCGTTCGAGTCCCACAGCCGCCGGCTCGCCGGTCCCCGCTTCCCGCAACCTCGGCTCCCTGCGTTTACCGGCTGACCAGCGGGTTCGGGAGCGGCTGGTAGCGGGCTTCGGCGCCGTCCGCGCCGGTCCAGCGCAGGAGCAGGTTGGTCTTGCCCGGCAGGGTCGCCGCGGTGAGCAGCGCGGCGGCCTCGGGCAGGTCGTGGCGGGCGAGCTCCCGGCGCACGGCGGGCCAGGGGTCGAAGCCCGGGTGGCGTTCCGCGAGGACGGCGGCGATCTCGCAGAGGTGGTTGACGACCAGGCAGTACTGGAGGCGTTCCCAGCCGGCGGCGCGGGAGACGCCGGGCAGCAGTTTGACGCCCTCGGCGTCCCGGAACAGTGCCTGCACCGGGGTGCCGTCGGCATCGACGGCGATCAGCGTGTTCTGGAGATGGGCCTCCAGCACGACGCCGTGCTCCGCGAACGCCGTCAGCGCCGGGGGCACGACCTGGCGCAGGTACGCCTTCCACCAGGCGTCCGGGTCGGCCGCGCGGTCGAGTGGGCTGTCCGCGAAGCCCTCCGCGAGACCCGCCGCCAGCAGCGGGGTCGCCCCGGGCAGCACGTGTGCGCGCAGCCCGTCCCGGACGACCACGGCGAGTTCCTCGAAGGCGAAGTCGGCCGTGCGGTGCCCCCGGTCGCTCAGCCAGGCGGCGGGGCCGGGCGAGGCCGCGAGGGCGGCGCGCGCGGCGGTGTCGGTACGGCGCAGGCGCCGCAGGTCGTGGCGCCACAGCCGGCGGATGTCGTTGGTGATGCGCACATCGAGGCTGAACTTCAGGAACAGGTCCCGGCCGGGCGCGTACACGGTGCGGATCGCGGCCGTGGGCCAGACCGGGAAGGCGGTGGTGCCGAGCCGGACCAGCCGGCCGTCGGCGAAGGCGGGCGCGAGCGCCGCGTCCGCCAGGTCGAGCTGCCAGGGGTGGGCCGGCAGGAGGCGGTAGCCGGGCGGGGCGGTGCCGAGGGTGTCGAGGGCGGAGGTGTCACCGTCGTCCACGACCGTGTCGGCGCGCACGCCGAGGAGCACCAGCGGGAAACGGGCGTGCGCCTCGGGCGCGTACGGCAGCCAGAGCGCCGCCGGGGCACCGCCGCGCGCCTTCGGGGCGGGGTGGTGGGGATGGCCGGTGACGAGGGACTGCTCGGAGCGCAGGTAGGGGTCGTCGGGCGGGACGGCGACCGCGCGGGCGGCCAGCAGCGCGGCGACCGCGTCCCGGCTGTCGATCATCTCGGCGGGGAGTTCGTGGTTGGTGACGCCGGTGTGCCGGCGCACCTCCTCGGCGACGAGTTTCACCAGGTCGGTGTGGCCGAGGCGGTGCCAGCCGCCCGCCGCGTACACCTCGGGTTCGGCGGGCCGCCGCCCGGCACGCACCCGCAGCAGCCGTCCTCCGCCGGGCAGCCGGTACACGGGCCGCCCGCCGGACACCGGCACGCGCCGGGCGATCTCGCGCAGCAGGCAGTTCAGCAGCGGCGCGGCGGCACAGTCGTCGGCGCGACGGGCAATGTCGGCACGGAACGCGGCCTCGGTGGGGTGGGCTGGTGCGATGCCGTTGCGGTGATCGGCGGGGGGCGGGGCGTCGTCGCCGTGCCCGGCGGGGGGCGGGGCGTCGTCGCCGCGCCCGGCGCGGGTGCCGCCGCCGTGCCCGGCGCGGGTGCCGCCGCCGTGACCGGCCGGGTGCGGGGAGCCGCCGCCATGTCCGGCGCGGGATGAGGTGCCGTCGCCGTGCCCGGCGCCGGGCGGGATGGCAGGGTCCTGACCAGCGCGGGACGGGGCGCCATCGTCGGCCTCGGCGCGGCCGGGGGCGCCACCACCCTGAGCGGCGGAGTGCGGAGTGCCGTCGCCGTGTCCGACGGGGAGCGGGATGCCGTGTCCGGCGCGCAGCGGGGTGCCAACGCCCTGACCACACCGAGGCCGGGCGCCATCGTCGGCCTCGGTGCGGCGGGTAGTGCCGTCGCCGGGGCCGGCCGTGTGTCGTGTGGCGTCGCCCGATCCGGCCCGGGGCGGGGTGCCATCACCCTGACCGGCCCGGGGCGGGCTGCCGTCGCCCCGCCCGGTGTCGAACGCCGCCTCGCCGGTGCCGCAGGGGGTGTCATGGCCCTGCCCGGCAGATTGCGGAGTGCCGTCGCCGTGTCCGGCCCGCGGCGGGCTGCCGTCGTCGGCGGGTTCGGCTGCGGACGGGGGCATGAGGTCCACGCGTTCCACTGTTCCCTACGGTCTGTTCGGGCGGAGACGATCAGTATGTCTGGCATCGTCCCCCGCCGTGCCGCCCTGCTCGCCCTACCCGTACCCGAGGAGCCCGCCCGTGCACCGTCCCCCCACCGCCGAGGCCGAGGTCGCCCGTGAACTGGCCGACGTGCGCCGCGACCTGGTGTCCCGGTACACCGCCGCCCTGCCCGGCGCCCGCGCGGCCGTACTGACCCGGCTGTGGCGGGCCCTCGCCCACGAGCCGCTGCCCTGGGTCGCGGCGCGTGAACCCGTCCGGGACGGCCTGCTGCTGCGGCTGGCCAACGGGCGGCGCCTGGACGGCCGGGCGGCCGACCCGTACGCGACGTCCGCGTACGTCACCGCCGTACGCCTCGACGGCACGCCCTACGGCGATCCGGCCGCGCTGGTGACCGAGCTGGCCGTGCCGCACTCGGCCGGGTTCGCCGCCGAACTCGGGCACAGCGTCGCCTCGCTGGCGCTGTCGCGGGCCGGCCAGGACGGCCACCCGGAAGAGTGGCCCCGGACGGACTGGGAGTGGGAGCAGCGGGTGGTGGACGGTCACCCCTTCCACCCCAACTGCCGTTCCCGGCCCGGTTTCTCGGTCGCCGAGCAGCTCGCCCTGGCGCCCGAGCACCGGCCGGTCGTGGGGCTGGGCCTGGTGCCGGTCCGGGCGGCCGAGTGCCTGGTGACGGGGGTGTGGCCCAAGGCGATGCGGGACGGCGGGCGGGTGCTGATCCCGGTGCACCCGTGGCAGGCGGCGCACGTGCTGAAGCGGCCCTGCGGGCAACGGCTGGCCGCCCACCCGCTGATGGCGCTGCGCACGCTCGCCCTGCCGGGCGGTCCGCACGTCAAGACGGCGTTGAGCGCGCGGCTGACGTCGTCGGTGCGGGACATCTCGGTGGCGTCGGTCGGCGCGTCCGCCGTCGTGTCGGACTTCGCCGGGGCGCTGGCGCCGCGCGCGGACGGCCTGCTGCACGTCACCCGGACGCTGGGCGCGGCGAGCGCCCACTCCCCCGATCTGGCCGCCGTACTGCGCGAGTCGCCGAGCCGGTACGCCGGGCCCGGCGAGCGCGTGGTCCCGGTGGCCGCCCTGCCGGCGACCGGACTGCCCGCCTCCCCGGCCTGGCTCACAGCCTTCGCCCGGCTCGCCCTCACGGTCGGTCTGCGGCTGCTGGAGCTGGGCGTGGCCCTGGAGGCGCACGGCCAGAATCTTCTCGTGGTGCTGTCGGCGACGGGCGATCCGGTACGGCTGGTCTACCGCGACCTGGCCGACATCCGCGTCAGCCCCGCCCGCCTGGCCCGGCACGGCATCCCGGTGCCCGCCCTGCCCGCGCGGATGGTGACGGACGATCCGGCGGCCCTGCGCCGCAAGCTGTTCGGCTCGCTGGTCGCGGGCGCGCTGGCGGCCACGGCGGGCTCGGGCCCGGCCCTGCGCGCCGCGCTGGAGCCGGCCGTACGGGATCTGCCGCGCACCCCTGACCTGGCCGCGCTGCTCGACGAGCCGCTGCCGACCAAGGCGCTGACGCTGATGCGGCTCTCCCCGGAAACGCCCGGCGATCTCTGGGCCGAGCTGCCCAACCCGCTCAAAGCCCTCGCGCCCTGACGCCTACGCGGCTCTCCCCGGGCACGCCTGGCGGCCTGTGGACCGAACCGCCCCACCCGCCGAAGACCGTCATGCCCAGACGCTGACGCGGCACTCCCCCAGACCACCCCGCGACCCGTGGACCGAACTGCCCCACCCCCTGAAGACCCTCACGCCCTGACCCTGATACGGCTCTCCTCAGGGACTGACGCACGGCGATCCGTGGGCCGGGGCCCGCTCACGCCCCCCGCAACGCCTTCGCCGGCGTCCCCTCGCCGCTCACCTCCACGCGTCCGGCCCGCACGGCCTCCACCACGCTCAGCTCGCCCCGCGCGACAGCCGTGCACGTCCCGGTGTCCATCACGAGCCGGGCGTCGGGATCGCGCGGGGCGGGGCCGTCCCCGTACACGGGGCCCTCCCCGGCGCCGAGATACAGGTGGAAGTCCCCTTCGTCCAGCCGTACTTCCACCAGGCCCTCGCCCTCCAGCCGGCGCAGCAGGGGCAGCGCGAACCAGTGTGCGCGTACGGCGTCCGTCGGTCGCCGCTCCCCCAGGTCGGCCTGCCCCCACTGTCCCAGCGCCTGCAGAACCGGCAGCAACGCACGGCCCCGGGCGGTCAGTTCGTACACATACGCGGCGCCGGGCGGCGGCAGCCTGCGCCGGGTGGTCAGCCCGTCCCGCTCCATGTCCTTCAGCCGCGAGGCCAGGACGTCCGTGCTGACGCCCGGCAGGTCGGCGTGCAGGTCGGTGTAGCGCCGCGGGCCGGCGAGGAGTTCGCGGACGATCAGCAGGGTCCAGCGGTCGCCGACGGCGTCGAGCGCGCGGGCGGCGGAGCAGTACTGGTCGTAGCTTCTGCGCGGTGACATGCGACGCAGTCTAGACATGTCGTTGGACTTTCCAAGCCGACACTTGGTAAAACCAAGCAACACCAGTTGGCGGAGAGGCGGCGGCGCATGGAGTTCCGGCAGTCGAGCAAGCTCAGCGAGGTCTGTTACGAGATCCGCGGCCCGGTGATCGAGCACGCCAACGCACTGGAGGAGGCGGGCCACAGCGTGCTGCGCCTGAACACCGGCAACCCGGCGCTGTTCGGCTTCGAGGCGCCGGAGGAGATCCTCCAGGACATGATCCGCATGCTGCCGCAGGCGCACGGCTACACGGACTCGCGCGGCATCCTCCCGGCCCGCCGCGCGGTGGTCCAGCGCTACCAGACGCTCGGCCTGGAGGTGGACGTCGACGACGTCTTCCTCGGCAACGGCGTCTCGGAGCTGGTGTCGATGGCCGTGCAGGCCCTGCTGGAGGACGGCGACGAAATCCTCATTCCCGCCCCGGACTTCCCCCTGTGGACGGCGGTCACGACGCTGGCGGGCGGCACGGCGGTCCACTACCTCTGCGACGAGCAGGCCGACTGGTACCCGGACCTGGACGACATGGCGTCGAAGATCACCGACCGCACCAAGGCCGTCGTCATCATCAACCCCAACAACCCGACCGGCGCGGTGTACCCGAAGGAGGTCCTGGAGGGCATCCTCGACCTCGCCCGCCGCCACGGCCTGATGGTCTTCGCCGACGAGATCTACGACCGGATCCTCTACGACGACGCCGTGCACCACACGACGGCGGCGCTCGCCCCCGACCTGGTCGTCCTGACCTTCTGCGGCCTGTCGAAGACCTACCGCGTGGCCGGTTTCCGCTCGGGCTGGCTGGTGGTCACGGGCCCGAAGCAGCACGCGAAGGACTACCTGGAAGGGCTGACGATGCTGGCGTCCATGCGGCTGTGCGCCAACGCGCCCGCCCAGTACGCCATTCAGGCCGCGCTCGGCGGGCGCCAGTCCATCCGCGAACTGACCGCGCCGGGCGGCCGGCTGCGCGACCAGCGGGACGTGGCCTGGCGGAAACTCAACGAGATCCCCGGCGTGACGTGCGTAAAGCCGAAGGGCGCCCTCTACGCCTTCCCGCGCCTGGACCCCAAGGTGCACAAGATCCACGACGACGAGAGGTTCGTCCTGGACCTCCTGCTCCAGGAGAAGATCCAGGTGGTGCAAGGTACTGGCTTCAACTGGCCCGCCCCGGACCACTTCCGCATCCTCACGCTTCCCCACGCGGACGACCTGGAGACGGCGATCGGGCGGATCGGCCGCTTCCTGAGCGGATACCGGCAGTAGCCGGGCCGGGCGCCGGCCACCGCCCCGGGGGCCGCCTCCGTCCCCGGCCGGGAGCCGTTGTCGTACCCCCGTCGTACGCTGCGGGGCAGGTGACCGACCGTGCCGCGTCCGGAAGGAGGGTGTCGTGGCCAGACCTGCCACCGCCGCGCAGCGGCGGGTGATCGAGGGTGCCGATCCCGTCACCGGGCGACTGAAGGGGACCGAGGCGCAGCTCGCCGCCCTGGTGAAGCGGGGGCTGGCCTTCCGACATCCCCGGCCTCCGCACGACCACTTCTTGACGCCGGCCGGGCACCGGGTGCGGGAGGCGGCCGGGCAGGAGGACGCGGCGCGGTCCGAGGAGCCTCAGGCTCCCGAACCGGCCGACCGCGGGCCCTTCGCCGCCCGGGTCGGCGGGGAGGAGGACGCCGCGGCGGACGGGGCCGCGCGGCGGCGCGAGGTGCAGAGCGCCTGGCAGGGGCTGCTGGAGCTGCGCCGGATGACCAATGCCGACGGCGCCACCGACCGGCCCTGCGGGTGGGAGCGGGCGCATCTGGTGCGGGCCGCGGCGCTCGCGCTGGAGGCGGCCGGGCACCGGCCCGCCGGACCGGACGGCGACGGCTACCGGGTGCGGGCGACCCCGCAGCCGGACTCGGTGGGCGTCCACGGACCCGACGGCGCGACGCTGCGGGCCTGCGCGGCCACCCTGGAGAGAGCCGGATGGCAGGTCGGGGAGTACACCGAGCCGCGCAGCCGGGAGCGCTATCTGCTGGCCTCGCCGCGCCGGGTGTGAGGACCGTGCAAGGATCGGCCCTGTTCGACCACGTCCATGGAGGCAAGTCCACGAAGACGACGTCCGTGGAGAGAAGGTCCATGGGGAGAAGGGGGAGACCGTGAGCGAGCCGTTCGCCGTCGCGGTGACCGTCCGCGGGTACGAGACGGACACGCAGGGCCACCTCAACCAGAGCGTCTATCTCAACTACGCCGAGCACGCCCGCTGGTCGCTGCTCCAGGCGGCCGGCATCACGCAGACCGCGCTGGTGGGCAAGGGCGTCGGGCCGGTGGCGCTGGAGACGACCATCCGCTTCCGGCGCGAGCTGCTGGCCGGTGACGAGGTGGAGGTGACGTGCGCCTTCACCTGGAGCGGCGGCAGAACGTTCGGCATCGAGCAGATCATCCGCAAGGCGGACGGCACGGTGGCGGCCGAGATCACGGCCGTCGGCGGCCTGATGGACCTCAAGGCCCGCAAGCTCGTCGCGGACCCCGCGGAGTACTTCCGCGCGCTGTCCTGCGACCCGGCCCTCTTCGGCCTCTGAGCCCGGGCCCGGTGCAGGCGGCTGCCAGGGCGCCCGGCCCGCTGCCGCGCCGTCAGAAAGCCCTTGAGCAAGGGAACTGAGCCCTACTCAGCTTTCACCAGCTGAAAATTGCCGCCGCCCGGCCCTCAAGTCTCCAGGCCATCTGCTCTTGCAGTGGACCAGACCACCAGAGAGGTCTGGAGACTCTTTACACCTCGGGGTCCACGTGTGTAACTAATGACGCGCGCACGTCAAACTGCACGGATCTGCCCTGGTGGCAGCGGCCGACGTCACCTCCTTCCCCTCATCCCCACATGCGCCCAGGAGGAAGTCATGTTCTCGCTCAGATCCCGCTTCACCCCGTTCCGCAGACGGTTCGTCGCGGCGGTCACCGTGCTGGGCGCCGCCCTCGCGCTGACGGCCACCACCGCGGTGGGCGCGAACGCCGCACCGAAGCCGGCAAAGGACCGCGTCAGCATCCAGCCGGGCCAGGCCTACATGGGTGTGGGCCAGCGCATCCACGGGGGCGCCCCGGCCGGTGAGCCGTCGATGGGCGTCATGGCACCGACCGACGGCGTCCAGGGCATCGACGTCTCGCACTGGCAGGGCGCCATCAACTGGACCTCGGTGCGCAACGCCGGCATCCAGTTCGCCTGGATCAAGGCGACCGAGGGCACCAGCTACAAGGACCCCCAGTTCAACACGAACTACACCAACGCCTACTACGCGGGCGTCATCCGCGGCGCGTACCACTTCGCGCGCCCCGACATCTCCAGCGGAGCCACCCAGGCGAACTACTTCGCCTCCAGCGGCGGCGCCTGGTCGCGCGACAACATGACCCTGCCGGGCGTGCTGGACATCGAGCACAACCCCTACGGGTCGATGTGCTACGGCCTGTCCACGACGGCCATGCGCACCTGGATCACCGACTTCTACAACGCGTACAAGGCGCGCACCACGCGTGACGTCGTGATCTACACGACGGCCGGCTGGTGGAACACCTGCACCGGCAACTGGACCGGCATGTACAGCAAGAGCCCGCTGTGGGTGGCGCACTGGGGCGTGTCCTCCCCGACCCTCCCGACCGGCTTCCCCACCTGGACGGTGTGGCAGTACACCGCCACCGGTTCGGTCAGCGGCGTCTCGGGCCACGTGGACCGCAACCAGTTCAACGGCAGCCGCGACCGGCTCCTGGCACTCGCCAACAACGCCTGACGGGCCCCGGCGCGCCGATCCTCCTCGCGCCCCCTCCCCAGCACGCGGTCACGCGGTGGGGCCGGCGTCCGCAGGCTCCACCGCACCCCCACCCTCCCCGCCTCCCTCCGAGGAGTGATCGTGAACGCCGAGAACGCCCTGCGGCGCCGCCTCCTGCTGGCCGCGACGGCCGGACTGGTCGCCGGTACCGCCCTGCCGGGCACCGCACACGCCCGGGCCGCCGTCATCGAGCCGGACATCGACTCCACCGCGACCTGGGGCGCCCGCGCGCCCAAGGGCACCATCGCCACCCTCCAGTACCGGCCGAGCAGGATCGTCATCCATCACACGGTGAGCGCCAACACCTCCGACTTCTCCCGCGCGCAGGCGCACAACCACGCCCACTGGGTGCAGAACCTGCACATGGACAAGAACGGGTGGGTGGACACCGGCTACCACTTCCTGGTCAGCCGGGGCGGCTGGCTCACCGAGGGACGGCACGGCAGTTTGCGGACCCTCACCGGCGGGACCACCTTCGTGCAGGGCTCCCACACCTCGGGGCAGAACAACGCGGCCATCGGGATCGCCAACGAGGGCGCCTACCACGACGGCGCCACCCCGCCCGGCGCCCAGTGGGACGTCCTGGTGGTCCTGTGCGCCTACGTGTGCTCCAAGTACCGCATCCCGGCCACGCAGATCTACGGCCACAAGGACTACGGCGACACGCTCTGCCCCGGGGTGTTCCACGACATGCTGCCGCGGCTGCGCCAGGAGGTCGCGGCCCGGATGTGACGGCGGGCCGGGCCCGCTCCCCAGGGTGGACAACGGCGCGGTGCCCGGCCGGGCGGCTCCCCCGGCCGGGCATCGCCGTGCCCGTGTCAGGGCGTGACGGGGGCCTTCGCGCCGGTGATCTCCTCGCCCGCCTCCATCGGGTGGGTGACGTCGGCGGCCTCGCGGCTGCCGCTGCCCAGGTGGTTGAAGACGATGTTCAGCAGGACGGCCGCCACGCAGCCGGTGGAGATGCCGGAGTCGAGGACGATCCTCGCCGTCTCCGGGAACGCGTGGTAGAACTCCGGCGCCGTGATCGGGATGATGCCGACAGCCAGCGACACGGCCACGATCAGGACGTTGTTGTCCTTGTCCAGGCGGGCCCTGACCAGGGTCTGGATGCCGCTCGCGGCGACCGAGCCGAACAGCACGACGCCCGCGCCGCCGAGCACCGGACGCGGTACGACGGCGATGAGCGACGCGGCGACCGGGCACAGGCCCATCAGCACCAGGAAGCCGCCGCCGGTGGCGACCACGAACCGGCTGCGGATGCGGGTCATGGCGACGAGGCCGATGTTCTGCGCGAAGGCACTGCACATGAAGCCGTTGAACAGCGGGCTGATCGCCGAGCCGAGGGTGTCGGCGCGCAGTCCGGCGGCGATGGTCTTCTCGTCGGCGGGCCGGCCGACGATCTCGCCGAGGGCCAGCATGTCGGCGGTGGACTCGGTCATCGACACGACCATCACCACGCACATCGAGACGATGGCGGCGACCTGGAACTGCGGGGCGCCGAAGTGGAACGGCGTCGGGAAGCCGATGATGTCCGCGTCCGTGACGGGGCTGAAGTCGGTGACGCCGAGCGGTATCGCCAGGAGCGTGCCGGCGACCAGGCCGAGCAGCACGGCGATCTGCTTGACGAAGCCGCGGGTGAAGCGGCGCAGCAGCAGCACGACGGCGAGCGTGGCCCCGGCGAGGCCGAGGTTGGTCCCCGAGCCGAAGTCGTCCGCCGTGGGGCTCGCGCCCTGGGCCCAGCCGAACGCGACGGGCAGCAGGGACACACCGATGAGGGTGATGACCGTGCCGGTGACGACCGGCGGGAAGAACCGGACCGCCTTGCTGAAGAAGGGCGCCGCGAGGAAGCCGAGGAGTCCGGCGACGACGACCGCGCCGAAGATGACCGGCAGGGCGTCGGACGTGTCGTCGGTGGAGGCGACGATCGCGGTCATGGGGGCGACACCGGCGAAGGTGACGCCGTTGACGAAGGGGAGCCGGGCTCCGATCTTCCAGATGCCGAGGGTCTGGAGGAGGGTGGCGAGTCCGGCGGTGAACAGGCACGCGCCGGTGAGGAAGGTCAGGTCGGTGCCGGACAGGCCGATGGCCGCGCCGACGATCAGGGGTGGGGCGACGACTCCCGCGTACATGGCGGCCACATGCTGCAGGCCGGTGGTCGCCATCTTGAGTGCGGGGAGTTTCTCGTCAACTGGGTGGTCGGCCACGGCGGCTTCCCTCCGGTCGGTTACACGTCGGTTCCGACGTGGGTGTCAAGGAGGTGGTGCGGGTGGGCATGGGGGCGCCTCCCGGCTCGATCGAGGTTGAGAGTGGGGGGAGGGGCCGGAATGCGTTGACGGGGACCGGTCCGGGGCGCGCGCGGGCGCGCGCCCCGGCGACGGCCGCCATGGACCTGAGGGTCCAGGGCTGCCGGCCGGGAGCCGTCCCTCCCGGCCGGAGATCAAGTGCCGTACCGAGGTACGGAGTCGTCCGTGCTACCGCGCGGCGATCCGGGCCAGCCGCTGGGCCTCGGCGCGGGTGTCGCGGGCGATGGCGTCCTCGTCGGCGGTGAGCAGCCGGCCGTTCTCGACGATCTGGCGGCCGTTCACGAAGGAGGCGGTGACGGGCGCGGCGGCGCCGAAGACGAGCGCGGTCACCGGGTCGGCGATGGAGGCGTGGGCGAGCGTGTCGAGCTTCCACAGCACGAGGTCGGCGAGCTTGCCGGGTTCCAGGGAACCGGTCTCGCGGGCCCGGCCGAGGACCTGGGCTCCGCCGTACGTGCCGAGCCGCAGCGCCTGCCGGGCGTTGAGGGCGGCCTCGCGGTGCGCGCCGAGGCGGTTGATCAGCAGGGCGTTGCGCAGTTCGGTGTGGAGTTCGCCGGACTCGTTGGAGGCGGTGCCGTCGACGCCGAGGCCGACGGGCACGCCGGCGGCGAGCATGTCGGGGACGCGGGCGATGCCGGCGGCGAGGCGGGCGTTGGAGGAGGGGCAGTGCGCGACGCCGGTCCTGGTGCGGGCGAACGCGGCGATGTCGGAGTCGTTCATGTGGACGCAGTGCGCCATCCACACGTCCTCGCCGAGCCAGCCGGTGGACTCGAAGTAGTCGGTCGGGCCCATGCCGAACAGCTCGTGGCAGAACTTCTCCTCCTCCACGGTCTCCGAGCCGTGGGTGTGCAGCCGGACGCCGAGGCGGCGGGCGAGTTCGGCGCCCTGCCGCAGGAGGTCGGTGGAGACGGAGAAGGGGGAGCAGGGGGCGACGGCGACCTGGGTCATCGCGTCGAAGGAGGGGTCGTGGTGCTGCCGCACGGTCTCCTCGGTGGCGGCGAGCGCGCCGTCAAGGGTCTCGACGGCGAAGTCCGGGGGCAGGCCGCCGTCCTTCTCGCTGCGGTCCATGGAGCCGCGGGCCAGGGTGAAGCGGACGCCCAGTTCGCGGGCGGCGCGGATGATCGCGCCGGACAGGTCGCCGCAGCCGTGCGGGAAGACGTAGTGGTGGTCCATGGCGGTGGTGACGCCGCCGCGGGCCATCATGGCGAGCGAGCCCCGGGCCGCCGCGTAGGTCATCTCCTCGTCGATGCGGGCCCACACCGGGTAGAGGGCGACGAGCCAGTCGAAGAGGTTGTGGTCGGTGGCCAGGCCGCGGGTGATCCACTGGTAGAAGTGGTGGTGGGTGTTGACCAGGCCGGGGGTCACGAGGTGACCGGAGGCGTCGATGCGGCGTACGACGTTCTCCAGGCCGTCGGGGGCCGGTCCGGTGCCGAGCGATTCGATGCGGTTGCCGGCCAGCACGAGATGCCCGTGGGCGTACTCGGTGTCGTCGGCGTCGACCGTCGCGACGGCACAGTTCTCGATGACGATGCGCTGGGCTGCTGCCATGGTTCGTCCTTTGCGCTTTCGTGGGCAGGGCACGGCAGGACCCCGGGAGTTTGAGTGCCGCGGCCGGAGGTGCGGCCGCGGGTGCCGATGGAGAGCGGGTGCCCCCAGCGCCCTTGGGGGCACCCGGTGGGTCAGAGGTTGCTGAGGTCGACCGGGATGCGCGGCTCGCAGCCGTCGCGCAGGACGGTGGCCTCGATCAGGCCGTAGGGGCGGTCGGCGGCGAAGTACACCTCGTTGTCGTTCTTCAGCCCGAACGGCTCCAGGTCCACCAGGAAGTGGTGCTTGTTCGGCAGGGAGAAGCGGACCTCGTCTATCTCGCTGCGGTGGTTGATGATGCGCGCGCCCATCTGGTACAGCGTCTGCTGGAGGGAGAGCGAGTACGTCTCGGCGAAGGCCTGGAGCATGTGCTTCCTGGTCTGCTCGTACGACTTCTCCCAGTGCGGCATCTTCTGCTCGTCGTCGGTCCAGTTGAACCGCCAGCGGCCGGAGACCTGGGTGGCCAGGATGCGGTCGTAGGCCTCCTTGAGCGTCGTGTACTTGTCCTTGACGTAGCCCCAGAACTCGGAGTTGGTCGAGTTCATGACGACGAGGTCCTTGAGGCCGGATATGACCTCCCAGCTCTCGCCGTCGTAGGTGATCTGCGTCAGCCGGGTCTCCTGGCCCTTGCGGACGAAGGAGTGCTTGACCTCGTCGGCGCCGATGAACCTGGAGTTCGCGTCGGAGGTCTCGATGCGCTCCCAGGCGTACTCCTCGATGCGGATCCGGGCGCGGTGGATCGGCTCCTGGGAGGTGACGAAGTGGCGGGCGAGGTGGATGCCGAACTGCTCGGCGGACTCGATGCCGTACTCCTTGGCGAACGCGTACACCGTGTTCTTGGTGGTGTCGGTCGGCAGGACGTTGGCGTTGGAGCCGGAGTAGTGGACGTCGTCCATGTCGCCGGACAGGGCGACGGAGACGTTCAGGTCCTTGATGTGGTGGGTGGCGCCGTCCCGCGTGATCTTTACGACTCGGTTCTCTGCCTTGCCGTACTGGTTCTGTCCCAGCATCACGGGGCGGGCAGGGCGGGAAGTGTCGGTCATTTAGCTAGCTCCCTCGGTAAACGGAGTAGCCGAACGGGTTGAGCAGCAGCGGTACGTGGTAGTGCTCGCCCGGCACGACGGCGAACGTGATCGCCACCTCCGGGAAGAACACACCGGCGCCGCTGTCCCGATTCGCGGGGGCGTCCTGCTGCGCATCGGCTTGCTGGTTCGCGGAGTTCCCGGACTTCGACAGGTCGGAGTCCGGGGAGTTCTCGGCGTTCGAGAAGTACGCCTCGACGGCGAAGTCGAGCCGTACGTGGGTGGTCCCCTCGGGCAGGGCCGGGAGGTCCTTGCACCGGCCGTCCGCGTCGGTCGCCGATCCGCCGAGCGCCCGCCAGTCCGCGTCGCGCCCGGCGCGGGCGGAGAGCCGGACGGCGACGCCCTCGGCGGGGCGGCCGACGCTGGTGTCCAGGATGTGCGTGGACACGGAGGCGGTGGTGCTGGTGCTCATGTTCAGGCTTCCTCTTCGACGAGTCGGGCCAGACGGATGCGGTTGATCTTCCCCAGCTCGGCGCGGACGATCTCCCGCTCCTGCTCGGGCGAGTTGCCGATCCGCTCCTTGACCGCGTCGCGCATCTGCTCGCCGGTCCGGCCGGTGGCGCAGATCAGGAAGACATGGCCGAACTTGTCCTGGTAGGCCAGGTTGAGGTCGAGCATCTCCGCCTTGAGGGCCTCGGAGGCGCCGGCCATGCCGCGCTGTTCGCGGGCCGAGGTGGGGTCGCCGGGCCTGGGGCGGCCGATCGGCGGGTGCCCGGCCATCGCCTCCGCCAGACCGTCCGCGGTCAGGTCGGCCGTGGCGGCGTCGCTGGTGGCGTAGAGGTCCTCGGCGGTGGCGTAGGGGCGGGCGGCGAGCAGTCGCTCGACCCACGCCGTCGCGGCGCACGCCTCGTGGAGCGCGGTGCGGGCCGCGTGCTCCTCCAGGGCGTTGAACCGGGCCAGGCCCGGCGGCGTGGAACTGGTCGTCACGGGGGCCTCCGTGGCCTTGTGCTGAACGGGCGTGCCGATAGCTAACGCCCTCGGAAACAGCACGTCAACACTTTGTTGAAAATTCGGGGTAAGAAAAAGGGGCCGCCGCCCGGGGTGGGGGCGGCGGCCCTGGAGGCGTGCGGCGGGGGCTTGGCCGGGTGTTTTCGTGAAGCAGGCCGCCTCCTGCGGATCAAACCTGTTTCCGCGGGTCAGGCCTCCTTCTCGCGGTTGAGGTAGTTGTAGACGGTGAAGCGGCTGACGCCGAGGGCGCTCGCCACGGTCTCCACGCCGTGCCGCACGGCGAACGCGCCGCGCGCCTCCAGGGCGCGGACGACCTCCTGCTTGGCCTTGCGGTCCAGGTCGGCGAGCGGCTTGCCCTTGCGGCGCTCCATGGCGGCCAGGATGTGGTCCAGGGAGTCGGCGAGCTGCGGCAGACGCACGGCGACCACGTCGGCGCCCTCCCAGGACAGCACGACGTCGTCGGGGCCGGCCTCGTCGGGCGGGATCATCACGCCGCCCATGGCGTCGACCAGCGGTTTCACGGCCGCGATGAAGGGCGCGTCGCCGGTGGCGGTCACCGGTCGCCCTCCTCGATCACGCTGACCTGGAGCGAGATCCGGGTGGCGCCGGCCGCCAGGGTCTCGCGCAGCAGTTCGCCGACGGCGTCCAGTACCGGTTCGGAACCGCCCTCCACCGTGTTGCCGAACGGGCCGACGTCCACGGCGTCCAGTTCGGCCGCCGCCACGACCTCGCGGGCCACCAGCGCGTGCGCGGGCGCCTCGTCCAGGTCGAAGGGCTCGGTCGTGAACTCCACTTTCAGTCGCACTGTGCCCCCATGGCATCTCCTCCGGCCCGGCGTGCCGCCAGGTGCGCGGCCGGGCACGGACGCGGACCGCTCCGCCCGCCTGGCACGACCTTAACGGACGGGCGCGGCGGAGAAGGCGGTGCGTGAAGCCTGGCTCGGGAGGGGCGCGGTTCCCGTCGCGGGTGGGGCGGTTCCCGTCCCGGGTGGGCGCGGTTCCCTCCCGGGGGGTGCGTGATGCCCGTCGCGAGTGGCGCGGTCCCGTGCCGGGCGGGGCGCGGTCCCCTCCCGGGTGGCGCGGTCCCGTGCCGGGCGGCGCGCGGTCCCCTCCCGGGCGGCGCGTGAAGCCCGTCCCGGGCGGCGCGGCACCCGTGCCGGGCGGTACGCGGTCCCCTCCCGGGCAGTGCGTGAAGCCCGTCCTGGGCGGCGCGGCACCCGTCGCGGGTGGGGCGCGGCCGGCCGCCTGGGGGGGTGGCGTCCCGCCTTCGGCAACGGACGCGGCGCGCGCCGCCCCGGGTGGCGCGCGGACCGGCCGTGCAGGGAGCGGCGGCGTCCCGCCTTCGGCGACTGACGCGGCGTGCTTCCCATGGAGCGGCGCACTTCCCCGTGGAGCGGGCGACGGACACCGTGCATTCCCTGTGGAGCGGAAACCGGACACGGACCCGGCCCGCCCGCCCGTGGTGCGAACGACGGACCCGGCCCCGCCCCCGCCCGTGAAGCGGACGACGGACGAGACCTCCCGCAGAGCAGACGACCGATACGGCGCGCTCCCCCGCAGAGCGGACACCGGACCCGCCCAGCCCCGCCCATGGAGCGGACACCGGACCCGGCCCGCCCGCCCGTGTCGCGGGCGGTGGATGTGGGCCGCCGCAGAGCAGACGACGGACACCCCCCACTCCCCCGTAGAGCAGATGAGGACATCCGAAGGAGGGGAGTTCGACGTGGTGGGACACGGGCACAGACTCAGGGGTGCGAAGGGGACGGCGGTCGCGGTGGCGGCGATGGCGGCGTTGACGGCATCGCAGGCGCCGACCGAGGCGCGGGCCTCCGCGCCGCAGCGGCCGGCGCCGGCCGAGCGGGGGCCGAGCGTGTCCGGCGACACCCCGTACCGGACCCAGCTGCCGCCGCTGCGGGCCGGGGAGCGCGGGGCGGACGGGGGTGCGGGCGCCGTCGCGGGCGGCGTGCTGCCCGCGACCGTGTTCGCCGCCTACCGCAGCGCCGAGGAGGACCTCGCGCGCACCGCGCCCGGGTGCCGGCTGAGGTGGCAGCTGCTGGCCGCGATCGGCCAGGTGGAGTCCGGTCAGGCGCGCGGCGGCCGGGTCACCGCGGACGGCACGACGATCACGCCGATCCGCGGGCCCCGGCTGGACGGTGGCCCGTTCGCCGTCATCCGGGACACCGACGGCGGCGGGTACGACGGGGACACGGCCTACGACCGCGCGGTCGGCCCGATGCAGTTCATCCCGTCGACCTGGGCCCGCTGGGGCGCGGACGGCAACGGCGACGGGCGGGCCGACCCGCACAACGTCTTCGACGCGGCGCTGGCCGCCGGGCGCTACCTGTGCGCGGGCGGCAGGGACCTGTCCCGGCCCGCCGACCTGGACCGGGCGATCCTCGGCTACAACCACTCCAGGGCCTATCTGCGCACGGTGCGGGCCTGGTACGCGTACTTCCTGGCCGGGCACCGCGTGGTCCCGGACAGCCCGGCGGCGCCCGCCGGGCGCGCGGAGCCGTCACGGCGGCCGGACGCGGACGAGACCCCTCGGGCGTCTGCGAAGCCGAGCGCGGACCCGGGCACCGGGCCGACCCGCACGCCGGCCGAGCCGGCCCCGCCCTCCCCCACCCCGTCGCCGTCACAGGAGCCCCGCCCGACCCGCAAGCCCGAACTGCCCACACCCGGCCCGGAACTCGATCTCCCGGGCGATGACCTGCTGCCCAGCGGTGGTCCGCTGACCGGCAACAGTGCGGACTCGATCGCCGCCACCCCCTCCACAACCGGGGCTACCGGGCGGTAATCTCGCCACCCGCCGGACGGCACGAGACCGGCGGGGATGAGCTGTGTCCGGACCCCGGCCGAGCGCGCGCCGCGCGGCCGGGGTCCGGACACCCGCTCGGAGTGCGAAGGGGCCCTCATGGCAACGGACATGCCTGCCAAGACGCAAGCGGCGCACGAGCGCTGGGAGCGCATGTGGAGCCACCGCGAGCAGCTGCTCAAGGTGGCCCGGCGCCGTTCGATGAGCCCGGAGGACGCCGAGGACGCGGTGCACGAGGCGATGCTGCGCGCGGCGGAGCGCCCGGACCTGGACGACGAGCGCCTCGCCGCGTGGCTGACGACCGTGACGATGCGGCTGTGCATCGACCGTTACCGGCAGGTCAACCGTGAGGCCGAGGTGCGCACCAGTCCCACGCTCTGCGCGCCGGGGCCGGTGCCCGTGGACGAGGCGGTGTGCGACCGGGCCGAGGCCCGGTGGCTGGCCGTGCGCAGCGGCGAGCTGCCCGCGCGGCAGGCGGAGGCGCTGCGGCTGAAGTCGCAGGACCTGGACGTCGGCCAGGTCGCCGTGCGGATGGGCCTGAGCTACCGGACGGTGGAGTCGCTGCTGGCCCGCGCCCGGCGCACGCTGCGCAACTCGCTGGCCGGGACGCTCGGGATCGCGCTGTTCCTGATCGGCCGGGGCCGGCCGCGGACCGGCGGGAAGGCGCAGGCCGCGGCGGCCGTGTCGACGGCGGCCACGCTGGCGGTGGCCGGGTTCTGCCTGCCGTACGCGCTCGACGGCAGCGCGAGCGGTCCGGCGCCGCGGCCGTCCGCGTCCCAGGGCGCGCAGGCGCCGCGGGCCGACGGCACCGGCGCCGGGTCGCGCGCCCCGGAGCGGGCCGGCTCGTCGCCGCGTACGGCGGACCCGAAGCGCGGGGTGACCGGCCCGGGCGAGGACGACGCGCTGTTGCCGCTGAACGTGCCGCCGCTGCCGGAGGTGTCCCCACTGCCCGAGCTGCCCGGGCCGCCGGTGCCCAGTGTGCCGGGGGTGCCGGAGCTGCCGAAGGTGCCGGACCTGCCGGTCGGGTCGGCCCTGCCGTCGGCCCCGCCGGTGCCCTCGCTGCCGCAGGCCCCGTCGGCCCCGGAGGCCCCGGGCGCACCGACCCTGCCCTCCGCGCCACCCCCCGACCCCACCGTCAGCGCACCCGCCCCGCGACTGCCGTAGCCCTCCCGGGGGCCCCGGGCGGGCAAGCCCTGCCGTCCGCGCACCCGCGCCACGGCTCCCGTACCCCTCCCGGAAGCACCCGGGCCGGCCCGCTGCCCTCCCCGCCACTCCCGTGAACGCACCCGCGCCACGGCTCCCGTGACCCCGTCCGGACCCGTCCGGACCCGTCCGGAAACTCGTCCGAAAAAAATTCGGGTGCGCCGCGACGGACGCCCCGCTCCTCCCCGTAGAGCAGGTGTCGGAGCTGCGCAGGCGGGCGGAGGGTGAACCGGATGGGTGTCGAGATCTGTGTGGAAGGGCTGACCAAGTCCTTCGGCCACCAGGTCATCTGGCAGGACGTCTCCCTGACGCTGCCCGCCGGGGAGGTCTCGGTCATGCTCGGCCCGTCGGGCACGGGCAAGTCGGTGTTCCTGAAGACGCTCGTCGGGCTGCTGAAGCCGGAGCGCGGATCGATCACGATCCAGGGCCAGGACATCACCAAGCTGCGCGAGCACGACCTGTACGAGGTGCGGAAGCTGTTCGGCGTGCTGTTCCAGGACGGCGCGCTGTTCGGCTCGATGAACCTCTACGACAACATCGCCTTCCCGCTGCGTGAGCACACCCGCAAGTCCGAGAGCGAGATCCGGCGCATCGTGCTGGAGAAGATGGACATGGTGGGTCTGATCGGCGCCGAGGAGAAGCTGCCCGGTGAGATCTCCGGCGGCATGCGCAAGCGGGCCGGTCTGGCGCGGGCCCTGGTGCTGGACCCGGAGATCATCCTCTTCGACGAGCCGGACTCGGGCCTGGACCCGGTGCGCGTGGCCTACCTCAACCAGCTGATCGTGGACCTCAACGCGCAGATCGACGCCACGTTCCTGATCGTCACGCACGACATCGCCTCGGCCCGCCAGGTGCCCGACAACATCGGGCTGCTGTTCCGCCGCGAGCTGGTGATGTTCGGCCCCCGCGAGAAGCTGCTGAGTAGCGACGAGCCGGTCGTACGGCAGTTCCTGAACGGCCGGATGGAAGGGCCGATCGGCATGGCGGAGGAGAAGGACGCCGCGCAGGTCGAGCAGGAGCTCGCCGCGCTGGACGACCGGGCGGGCGGCCAGGAGCCCCCGGTCCGCACGCCCCGCCTGCTGCCGGGGCCCGGCATCGAGCGCCCGCCCCGCTGGGAGGCGATCGCGCAGCGCGAGGCCGAGCTGCGCCGCACGCAGGGGGCCGACGCATGAGCCTGTCACCGACCGGGGCGCTCAAGCACTCCGGGGACCTGTTCGCGCTGGCCCTGGACGTCCTGCGGACGATCCCCCGGCGGCCGTTCCAGGCGCGGGAGTTCATCCAGCAGGCGTGGTTCGTCGCCAGCGTGACGATCCTGCCGACGGCGCTGGTGTCGATCCCGTTCGGGGCGGTCATCGCGCTCCAGATCGGCAGCCTGACCCGGCAGCTGGGCGCCCAGTCGTTCTCGGGTGCCGCGTCCGTGCTGGCCGTGTTGCGGGAGGCCTCCCCGATCGTCACCGCGCTGCTGATCGCGGGCGCGGGCGGCACGGCGATCTGCGCGGACCTCGGCGCGCGGAAGATCCGCGAGGAGATCGACGCGATGCAGGTCCTCGGCATCGACCCGATCCACCGGCTGGTGGTGCCGCGCGTCCTGGCGTCGATGCTGGTCGCGGTGCTGCTCAACGGGCTGGTGTCGGTCGTGGGCGTGGCGGGCGGCTACTTCTTCAACGTCGTCCTGCAGAACGGCACCCCGGGCGCGTATCTCGCCTCCTTCACCACGCTCGCCCAGCTGTCCGACCTGTGGGCAGCCGAGCTGAAGGCGCTGGTGTTCGGGGCGATCGCCGGGATCGTCGCCTCGTACAAGGGGCTCAACGCCAAGGGCGGTCCCAAGGGCGTGGGTGACGCCGTGAACCAGTCCGTGGTGATCACCTTCATGTTGCTGTTCGTGACGAACTTCGTGATGACCGCGGTGTACTTCCAGGTCGTCCCGCAGAGGGGCTGAGCATGGCACTGCTGAATCGTCTGGAGGAGCTGGGTGCCCAACTCTCCTTCTACGGACGCTCGCTGGCGTGGACGGGCCGCACGCTGCGCCGCTACAAGAAGGAGGTGCTGCGGCTGCTGGCCGAGGTGAGCTTCGGCCGCGGCGCGCTGGCCGTCGTCGGCGGCACGGTCGGCGTGATCGCCTTCCTGTCCTTCTTCACCGGCACCGAGGTCGGCCTGCAGGGCTACGCGGCGCTCAACCAGCTCGGCACGTCCAACTTCGTGGCGTTCCTGTCGGCGTACTTCAACACGCGGGAGATCGCGCCCCTGGTGGCCGGGCTCGCGCTGTCCGCGACGGTCGGCGCCGGCTTCACCGCGCAGCTCGGCGCGATGCGGATCAGCGAGGAGACGGACGCGCTGGAGGTGATGGGCGTGCCGTCGCTGCCGTTCCTGGTGACGACGCGCATGATCGCCGGGTTCGTGGCGGTGATCCCGCTGTACGTGGTCGGGCTGCTGTCGTCGTACCTGGCCGCGCGCACCATCACGACGAGCTACTACGGGCAGTCGACGGGCACCTACGACCACTACTTCCACCAGTACCTGCCGCCGGTCGACGTGTTCTGGTCGTTCGGCAAGGTGATCGTCTTCGCCGTCCTGATCATCCTCGTGCACTGCTACTACGGCTACCACGCCGGCGGCGGCCCGGCGGGCGTCGGGGTGGCCGTGGGCCGGGCGGTGCGCACGTCGATCGTCGCGATCAACGTCCTGGACTTCTTCCTGAGCCTGGCGATCTGGGGCGCCAGCACGACCGTACGGATTGCGGGGTGAGGTGGATGAACCGTGTCGGACCACTCAGGCTGAGGCTGTACGGCGTCGCCTTCCTCGCCGTGCTGGCGCTGCTGCTGTCGCTCGCCGTGGCCGTGTACCAGCAGGCGTTCACGCCGGTCGTGCGGGTCACGCTGCAGGCCGACCGGCTCGGCAACCAGCTCGATCCGCGGGCCGACGTCAAGCTGCGCGGGCTGCTGGTGGGCGAGGTGCGCGCGGTGCGGGCGGACGGCTCGAAGGCCACGCTGGACATCGCGCTCAAGCCGCAGCACGTCGCGTCGATCCCGGCCGACGTGCGGGCGCGGCTGCTGCCGAAGACGCTGTTCGGCGAGAAGTACGTCGACCTGGTGCCGCCGCCCGGCTCGTCGGCCCGGCCGATCCGGGCCGGGGACGTCATCCCCCAGGACCGCACCCGGGTCGGCATCGAGGTGCAGCAGCTGATGAACGACCTGCTGCCGCTGCTGCGGACCGTGCAGCCGGGCGAACTCAACGCCACGCTGTCGGCGTTCGCCACGGCGCTGGAGGGGCGGGGCGACCGGATCGGCGACAACCTGGTGCGGGTCGAGCGCTATCTGCGCCGCCTCAATCCGCACCTGCCGTCGCTGAAGGAGGACATCTCGCGGTTCGCGGACGTGGCCGAGGTGTACGGCGACGCGGCGCCCGACCTGATGCGCATCCTGCGCAACACCGTCACGACCAGCCGCACGCTGGTCAAGGAGAAGGACCGGCTGGCGGCGGCGCTGCGCTCCACCACGACCGTCGCGGGCACCGCGGAGGACTTCCTGAACGTCAACGGCGACCGGCTGATCACGCTGGGCGAGGTGTCCCGGCCCACCCTGGACCTGTTCGCGCGGTACTCCCCCGAGTACCCGTGCCTGCTGGCCGGACTGGTCCGGCAGAGCAGGGCGTCGGAGGAGGCGTTCCGGGGCGGCGTCATGCGGATCACGCTGGAGGTGGTGCGCCAGCGGCCCGGGTACGAGCCCGGCGAGGAGCCGCGCTACGGCGAGCGGTCCGGGCCCGACTGCCGGGGCGTGCCCCGTCCGCGGGTGCCGGCGCCGCACACCAAGCTGAACGACGGCACGTCGGGCGGCCATGCGGGCAGCGGCTCGCCGCCCGTGTCGGCCACCTCGGCGGAGCAGCGGGCCGTCGGCTCGCTGGTGGCGCCCGTCCTCGGCGTGCCCGCGGACGAGGTGCCGCCCGTGACGACCCTGCTGTTCGGCCCACTGGCCCGTGGGACGGCGGTGAGCGTCGCATGAGCACGACAGCGGCCCGGCGCACCGCGGCACCCCTGGTCAAGTTCGGCCTGTTCGCGGTGGTGACGATCCTGGCGACGGCCCTGCTCGCCGCCACCATCGTCAACGTCTCGTTCGACCCCAAGCACCGCTACCACGCGGTGTTCAGCGACGTCACCGGCCTGGAGGAGGGCGACGACATCCGGGTCGCCGGAGTGCGGGTCGGCGAGGTGGAGGACATCCGCATCAAGGACCGGACGCTGGCGGAGATCACGTTCACCGTCAGCGCCGACCGGCCGCTGCTCGCCGGGACGCACGCGGTGGTGCGCTACCGCAACCTCGTCGGGCAGCGGTACGTGGCGCTCACCGAGGGCACGGGCGACGGCACCCGGCTGCCGCCCGGCGGCACCATCCCGCTGGCGCGGACCCAGCCGGCGCTGGACCTCAACGCGTTGCTGAACGGCTTCAAGCCGCTGTTCGCGGCGCTCAGCCCCAGTGACGTCAACCAGCTCGCCACCGAGATCGTCAAGACACTCCAGGGCGAGGGCGGCACGGTGAACAGCCTGCTCGCGCACACCGCGTCGCTCACCACGACGCTCGCCGACCGGGACGAGCTGATCGGCTCGGTGATCACCAACCTGAACACGGTGCTGGAGACGCTCGACAAGCGCTCCGGACGGTTCTCCGGGCTGCTCAAGCAGTTGCGGCGGGTGATCTCCGGGCTGTCCGCGGACCGCAAGCCGCTCGGCAGGTCGCTGGTGAGCATCGGGGACCTCGCGGAGGCCACCTCGGGGCTGCTCAGGGACGCCCGTGCGCCGCTCAAGGACGACATCGCGGAGCTGAGCGAGCTGACCGGAACGCTGAACGAGAACGAGAAGACGGTGGAGGGCGTGCTGAAGCGGCTGCCGAACAAGCTCAACGAGCTGACCGGGACGGCGTCCTACGGCTCCTGGTTCAACTTCTACCTGTGCGACTTCGACGGCCGGATCGTGCTGCCGAAGACGAAGCAGGTGCTCACTCCGGAGCTGCACGTGGCGCGGGCGAGGTGCGGCGGATGAGACTGCGACTGCCTGGGAAGCTGCGGGTGCCCGGATCGTCGCGGCCGCGGCTGCCGGGTCGGCCGCGCCGGCCGCGGCTGAAGCCGTTCCGTGAGCGCAACCCCGTGATCGTCGGCGCCGCCGGGCTCACCGCGCTGGCGCTGCTGACCGTGGCCGCGTTCAACGCCGACAGCCTGCCGGTGATCGGCGGCGGCGAGACGTACAGCGCGGCCTTCTCGGAGGCCGGCGGGCTCAAGCCGGGCGACGAGGTGCGCATCGCCGGGGTCAAGGTCGGCAAGGTCGAGACCGTCGACCTGGACGGCGACCACGTCAAGGTGACCTTCAAGCTGAAGGAGGACCCGGACTTCGGCACCGAGACGGGCGCGTCGATCCGGGTGAAGACCATCCTCGGCGCCAAGTACCTGGCGCTGCACCCGAAGGGGCCGGGGCAGCTGCCTCCGGGCAGCGAGATCCCGCTGCGGCGCACGGTCCCGGCGTACGACGTGGTGGAGGCGTTCAGCGATCTGACGACCACCACGGAGAAGGTCGACACCGACCAGCTGGCGAAGGCGCTGGACACCCTCTCCACCACCTTCCGGGACTCGCCCGCCGAGGTGCGCGCCTCCATCGAGGGCCTGTCGAGGATCTCCCGGACGGTGGCCTCCCGCGACAAGGCGCTCGGCGAGCTCCTCGACCGGGCCAACGGCGTCACCGGGGTGCTGGCGGAGCGCTCCGGGGACTTCACCGCCCTGGTGAAGGACGGCGACAAGCTGTTCAAGGAGATCGCCAAGCGCCGCGCGGCGATCCACAAGCTCCTGACGTCGTCCGCGCGGCTGGGCGTCGAACTGTCCGGCCTCGTGGAGGACAACCGCGAGCAGATCGGCCCCGCCCTGAAGAACCTGAACACCTTCGTGAAGATGCTCGAACGCAACCAGGCGAGCCTCGACCGCAGCGTCCGGCTGCTCGCGCCCTACGTCCGCGTCTTCACCAACACCCTCGGCAACGGCCGCTGGTTCGACAGCTACATCCAGAACATGGTCGCGGCGCCCGTGGTGCCGCGCACGGGAGGCGCCCAGTGAACTCCCCCGTGAGGCGGCGCGTGGCCCTGGTCACCGCCCTCGCCCTCCTCGCCGCGTGCGTGTACGCGCTGTGGCCGCGCACGGAGCCCGTGCGGGTCACGGCGTACTTCCCGCGCACCGTCGGCATCTACCCCGGCTCGGACGTCCGGGTCCTCGGCGTCCGCATCGGCGAGGTCAAGGAGATCACGCCGGAGGGCGGCCGGGTGCGCGTGGTGCTGGAGTACGACGAGGGTCGCAAGGTCCCGGCGGACGCCCGGGCCGCCATCGTCAACTCCTCGGTGGTCAGCGACCGTTACGTGCAGCTGCTGCCGGTGTACCGGTCGGGCCCCGAGCTGCGCAGCGGTGACGTGATCCCCGAGACGCGCACCGCCGTGCCCGTCGAGCTGGACCGGATCTTCGACAGCCTGCACACCACGGCCGAGGCGCTCGGCCCCGACGGCGCCAACAAAGAGGGCGCCCTGTCGCGGCTGCTCGGGGTGAGCGCGGACAACCTCGACGGCCAGGGCAAGAACCTGCACCGGACCGTGGAGGACCTGTCGAAGGCGGTCACCACGCTGTCCGACGGCCGGGGCGACCTGTTCGGCACCGTGCGCAACCTCCAGGTGTTCACCGCCGCGCTGGCCGCCGACGACAAGGACGTACGGTCGTTCAACTCCTCCCTCGCCAAGGTCGCGGAGCAGCTCGCCGGGGAGCGCAAGGACCTCGCGGCGGCGCTGAAGAACCTCGGCGCGGCCCTCGGAGACGTGGCCGAGTTCGTGAAGAACAACAAGAAGTCGCTCACCTCGAACGTGCAGGGGCTGAGCAAGGTCACCAAGGTGCTGGTCACCCAGCGGGCGGCCCTGGAGGAACTGCTGGAGGTGGCGCCGACCGGCCTGTCCAACCTGCAGAACGCGTACAACCCCTCCTCCGGCACCCTCGACACCCGCAACAACCCCGACGAGCCGCAGGACCCGGCCGCGCTGCTGTGCTCCCTGCTGAGGACGACCGGCGACGCGGGCGGCAAGAACCCCGACTGCCGGGATCTGGAGGAACTCTTCGACTCGCTGCCCGAGCCCCCGACGGCGCCGGCGTCCGGCACGGTCGACCGGACGCTCGGCGGGATCCTGGGGGCGGGCGCATGAGCATGCTGCGCAAGGGCGGGACGGCGGCGTGGACGGCGGTGGGCGCGCTGCTGCTGTCCGGCTGCGAGTTCAACGGCTGGTACGACGTGCCGCTGCCCGGCGGCGCCGCCGCGGACGGCCGCGCCTACCGCGTCACCGTCGACTTCCGGGACGTGCTGGACCTGGTGCCGCAGTCGTCCGTGAAGGTCAACAACGTCACGGTCGGCGCGGTCGAGAAGGTGGAGCTGCACGGCTGGCACGCGCGCGTGCGGCTGCGGGTCGCCGACTCGGTGAAGCTGCCCGGCAACGCGGTCGCCGAGCTGCGGCAGACCAGCATGCTCGGCGAGAAGTACGTGGCGCTGTCCGCGCCGCCCGGCACCGCGCCCGTCGGGCGGCTCGGCGACGGCGACCGCATCCCGCTGTCCCGCAGCGGCCGCAACCCGGAGATCGAGGAGGTGCTGTCCGCGCTGTCGGCGCTGCTGAACGGCGGCGGCGTGGCCCAGCTGAAGACGATCACCGTGGAGCTGAACAAGGCCCTCGCGGGCCGCGAGAACCGCGTCAAGTCCCTGCTGAAGGAGCTGGACACGTTCCTCGGCGGGCTCGACGGCCAGAAGGCGGAGATCGTCCGCGCCCTGGAGGGCGTCGACCGGCTGGCCAAGCGGCTCGCCAAGGAGCGCGGGACCATCGCCACGGCCGTCGACACGATGCCACCGGCGCTGAAGGTCCTCGCCGACCAGCGCCGCGACCTGACGAAGATGCTCACCGCGCTGTCGAAGCTCGGCACCACCGGCACGCGCGTGGTGAACGCCTCCCGCGCCGACACGGTCGCCAACCTCAAGGCGCTGCGCCCGATCCTCCAGCAGCTGAACAAGGCGGGCGACGACCTGCCGAACTCCCTGGAGCTGCTGACCACCTACCCGTTCCCCCGGAACGCGACCGAGGCCGTCAAGGGCGACTACGTCAACCTCAAGGTCACCGCCGACCTCGACCTGGCGAGCCTGTACGGCAACCTCACCGACGACGACAAGGACAAGGACGAGGACAGGGACAGGCCCGGCCCGGAGGTGCCCGGCGTTCCGGACCTGCCCGGCGTCCCCGACGTGCCCCTGCCGCCGGCGCCCGAACTGCCCGATGCCCCGGACGTGCCGGACCTGCCCACCGACCCGGCGCCGCCCCCGGGCGGCGGCGGGAACGGCGGGGGCGACGGCGGTGTGCTGTGCCCGCCGGTGTGCACCGCGGCCCACGGCCCCGGCGGCACCCGCCGCCTGCCGCCGGGGATCGACCTCGCGCTCGCCGAGCTGATGCTGAAGGGGATGCAGCCGTGATCACACGGACGGTCAAGGCCCAACTGGCCGCCTTCGCCACGATCACCGCGGTCGGGGTGACCTATGTGGGCGCCGAGTACACCGGCCTGGTGGACAGCCTCCTGGACCGCGGCTACACCGTGCGCGCCGAGTTCGCCGACTCCGGCGGTGTCTTCTCCGGCGCCGAAGTGACGTACCGGGGCGTGCCGGTAGGGCGGGTGGGCCCGCTGCGGCTGAGCGGGTCCGGGGTGTCGGTGGCGCTGCAGATCGAGGACGGCGCGCCGCGGATCCCCGCGGACGCGCTGGCCGTGGTCGCCAACCGTTCGGCGGTCGGCGAGCAGTACGTCGACCTCCAGCCGCGCGGCACGAGCGGCCCGTACCTGCTGGACGGCAGCACCATCCCCCGCGAGCGCACCCGGGTGCCGCTGCCCACCACGGACCTGGTGCTCAGCCTGGACCGGCTGGTGAACTCCGTCGGCAAGGACGATCTGCGCACCACCGTGGACGAACTGGGCCAGGCGTTCGCCGGCACGGGACCGCACCTGAGCCGGCTCGTGGACTCGGGCAACGCGCTCGTGGAGTCGGCGTCCGACGCGCTGCCGGAGACGGTCGCGCTGATCGAGGACTCGCGGACGGTGCTGAAGACGCAGGCCGACCGGGGTTCCGCCATCAAGTCGTTCTCCCGTGACCTCGCGGCGCTCACCGCGCAGCTGAAGTCGAGCGACGGGGACCTGCGGCGGCTCATCGGCAACGGCACACCGGCGGCCGTGCAGGTCAACTCGCTGCTGAAGTCCACCGAGTCGAGCGTGCCGGTGCTGCTGGCCAACCTCATCAGCGGTGGCCGGGTGACCCGGGCCCGGCTGCCGGGCGTGGAACAGGCCCTGGTGACGTTCCCCCTGGTGGTCGCGGGCAGCTACACCGTCATCCCCGGTGACGGCACGACCCACTTCGGCCTCGTCGTCAACGCCGACGACCCGCCGCCGTGCAGGCAGGGCTACGGCACCGCGCGGCGCGACCCCGCGGACACCAGCAAGCGTCCGGCGAACACCGGCGCCCGCTGCACGGCGCCGCGCGGCAGCGACACCTCGGTGCGCGGTGCGCAGAACGCGCCCGGCCCGTCCGGCGCGCGCGGTGCGGACCGCGCGGCGCACGTCACCCCGTACGACCCGCAGACCGGCATCGCCACCGGCCCGGACGGCAGTGCCGTCCGGATCGGTTCGACCGGCGGTGAACAGAGCATGTTCGGAAAGGAGTCCTGGCAATGGCTGCTCGTCGGCCCCATGGCATGAGCGGGAGGTCGCGGCGGCGCGTGCTGTCCGCGGGACTCGTCGCCGCGACGGTCCTGACCACGGCGCTCGCGCTGTGGCTGGGCCTGCGCCTGCACGACCAGCGCGCCGAGGAGCAGCGCCGCCAGGACGTCCTGGCCGCCGCCCGGCAGTCCGCGCTGAACTTCACCTCGCTCGACTACCGGCACTACGACCGGGACAGCGCCAACGTGCTCAAGGGCGCCACGGGCGACTTCAAGAAGGAGTTCGCCGCGCAGACGGCGGAGCTGACCCGGCTGGTCGCCCGGAACAAGTCGGTGTCCGAGGGCCAGGTCCTGGAAGCGGGCATCGTCCGCTCCGACGAGCGCTCGGCCCGCGTCCTGGTGGTCGCGGACAGCAAGGTGACCAACACCGCCGTGCCCAAGGGCGAGGCGCGCACCTACCGGCTCCAGCTCGACCTGGTGCACCGGGACGGCCGCTGGCTGACCTCCGACGTCGAGTTCGTCGGCTGACCCGCACGTGAGGAGTACGACCATGGCGAACCCGACCTCCCGGATCCGCTCCGCCGACACCCCTGCCGACCGCACCCCGCCCGCCCCCGCCCGCCGCGCCCCGGCCCGCCGTACCCTGTCCGCCGCCGCCCGCGCCGCGGCCAAGCGTGCCGGGCGCGCGGACGCCCCGCAGCGGCGCGGGAACGCGGCCGTCCCGGCCGAGGAGCGGCTCTCCGGGCGGACCGTGGTGATCGACGTCCCCGACGGCTGGGACGACCCGCCCGAGCCGGCGCCGCGGTCCGAGGAGCCGGCCGGGTCCCCGGGCCCGGCCGCCCGGCTCCGGCGCGAGCTGCCCGCCGTCGTCCTGTCCCTCGTCCTCGTGGCGTCGCTGGTCACGGTCGCCGTGCTCGGCCGGCACCACGCGGAGGCGGGGCGCACGGAGGAGGCGCGGGGTGAGGCGCTGGCGGCCGCGCGGAAGGCGGCGCCGGTGGTGCTGTCGTACGACTACCGGCATCTGGACCGGGACTTCGCGCGGGCCCGCGCGCATCTGACCGGGAAGTTCCGCGACGAGTACGGCAGGACCACGAAGACCGTGGTCGCGCCGACCGCCGAGAAGTACCGGGGGGTGGTGAAGGCGACGGTGGTCGCGCCGCCGGACGGCGGCGACCCCGCGGCGTCCGTCGTGTCGGCCTCGCCCGACCGGGTCGTGGTGCTGCTGTTCGTCAACCAGGTCACCAGGAGCACCCAGGTCTCCGGGTCCCGCCTCGACCTGAACCGGGTGCGGATGACCCTGTCCCGCACCTCGGACGGCTGGAAGGTGAGCGCCGTCGACGCCCTGTGACCCGGCCGCACCGACCCGCCCCCGCGCCCCCGCGCGGGGGCGTTTTTTGGCGGCCGGTCTTGACAGCCCTTCCCCTCCGCAGGCAATCTTCCATTACGTAGAAATGAACTTCCGCAATACGAAATACGCTGCGGCGTCACCAGAAGGGAGCGCGGCACCTTATGTCAGGCTTTGAGTGGGACACGGCCGCAGACCAGCGCTTCACCGTCAACCTGTCGATCCTCTTCACGGAACTCCCGCTGCTGGAGCGCCCGGCTGCCGCCGCCGCGGCCGGCTTCACCGCGGTCGAGCTGTGGTGGCCCTGGATCGACTCCCCCACCCCCGGCCGGTCCGAGCTGGACGCGCTGAAGCAGGCCATCGAGGACGCGGGCGTGCGGCTCACCGGCCTCAACTTCTACGCCGGGCAGCTCCCCGGCCCCGACCGCGGCGCCCTGTCGGTGCCGGGCGAGGAGTCGGAGAGGTTCCGCGCCAACATCGACGTGGCCGCCGGCTTCGCCGCCTCCCTCGGCTGCAAGGCGCTCAACGCGCTCTACGGCAACCGCGTGGAGGGCGTCGACCCCGCCGAGCAGGACGCCCTGGCGCTGGAGAACCTCGCCCGCGCGGCCCGGGCCGCCGACCGGATCGGCGCGGTCTTGCTGATCGAGGCGCTGAACCAGCCCGAGTCGCCGCGCTACCCGCTGGTGTCCGCGCCCGCCGCGGTCGCTGTCGCCGACAAGGTCAACGAGGCGACGGGACTGGGCAACGCCACATTCCTCATGGACCTGTACCACCTGTCCATGAACGGCGAGGACCTGCCGTCGGTGATCGAGCGGTACGCCGCGAAGACCGGCCATGTGCAGATCGCCGACAACCCCGGCCGCGGCGCCCCCGGCACCGGCACCCTCCCGCTGGAGGAGCTGCTCGGCCGGCTGAAGAAGGCCGGCTACGACGGCTGGGTCGGCCTGGAGTACAAGCCCGGCGACCGCCCGAGCGCACAGGCCTTCGACTGGCTGCCCGCCGGGGCCCGCGCCGCCCGCTGACCACTTCGCACGGAAAGAAGCACCCACATGAGCGACAACCTCCCCAAGATCGCCTGGATCGGCCTCGGCATCATGGGCTCCCCGATGTCCGAGAACCTGATCAAGGCGGGTTACGACGTCACCGGTCACACCCTGGAGAAGGAGAAGCTGGACCGGCTGGCCGCCGCGGGCGGCAGGGCCGCCTCCTCCCTCGCCGAGGCCGTGCGGGACGCCGACGTGATCATCACGATGGTGCCCGCCTCCCCGCAGGTCGAGGCCATCGCCTACGGCCCGGACGGCATCCTGGAGAACGCCCGGTCCGGCGCGCTGCTGATCGACATGTCCTCGATCACCCCGCAGACCTCGGTCGACCTGGCGAAGAACGCCAAGGAGAAGGGCATCCGCGTCCTGGACGCGCCCGTCTCCGGCGGTGAGGCCGGCGCCATCGAGGCCGTGCTGTCCATCATGGTCGGCGGCGACAAGGCCGACTTCGACGAGGCCGAGCCGATCTTCGAGGCGCTGGGCAGGACCATCCTGCTGTGCGGCCCGCACGGCTCGGGCCAGACCGTGAAGGCCGCCAACCAGCTCATCGTCGCCGTGAACATCCAGGCGTGCGCCGAGGCCGTGGTCTTCCTGGAGAAGTCCGGCGTGGACCTGGCGGCCGCGCTGGACGTCCTCAACGGCGGTCTGGCCGGTTCCACCGTGCTGACGCGGAAGAAGGACAACTTCCTGAACCGCGACTTCAAGCCGGGCTTCCGCATCGACCTGCACCACAAGGACATGGGCATCGTCACCGACGCCGCCCGCAACGTCGGCGCGGCGCTGCCCGTCGGCGCCGTGGTCGCCCAGCTGGTCGCGTCGCTGCGCGCCCAGGGCGACGGCGGCCTGGACCACTCGGCCCTGCTGCGGGCCGTGGAGCGCCTGTCCGGCGCCCAGGTCTGACCCCACCCCCCTGAACTCCGGGCGGCGCCGCCGCTGACACCTGTCCCGTCGCGCCCAAGGGGCGGCGCCGCCCGGGCCGACCCATGCCCGCCGGTTCAACAAACTGTTGACGCCTCGAACAGCCCGAACTTAGGCTCCACACAGCGGAAACAGGTTTCCGCTCGTTTTCGCTGCTGCTCCCCGTACGGAAGGTCCACGATGTCGAAGCGCGTGCTCACCACCGAGTCCGGCGCCCCGGTCGCCGACAACCAGAACTCCGCCTCCGCCGGCATCGGCGGCCCGCTGCTGCTCCAGGACCAGCACCTGCTGGAGAAGCTCGCCCGCTTCAACCGGGAGCGCATCCCGGAGCGCGTGGTGCACGCCCGCGGCTCCGGCGCCTACGGCCACTTCGAGGTGACCGACGACATCACCGACTACACCCACGCCGACTTCCTCGGCGAGATCGGCCGCCGCACCGAGGTGTTCGTGCGCTTCTCGACCGTCGCCGACTCGCTCGGCGGCGCCGACGCCGTCCGCGACCCGCGCGGCTTCGCGGTCAAGTTCTACACGCGGGAAGGCAATTACGACCTCGTCGGGAACAACACCCCGGTGTTCTTCATCAAGGACCCGGTCAAGTTCCCGGACTTCATCCACTCGCAGAAGCGCGACCCGTTCACCGGCCGCCAGGAGCCGGACAACGTCTGGGACTTCTGGGCGCACTCCCCCGAGGCCACGCACCAGGTGACCTGGCTGATGGGCGACCGCGGCATCCCGGCGTCGTACCGGCACATGAACGGCTACGGCTCGCACACCTACCAGTGGACGAACAGCGCGGGCGAGGCCTTCTTCGTCAAGTACCACTTCAAGACGAACCAGGGCATCCGCTGCCTGTCCACCGAGCAGGCCGCCGAGACCGCGGGCAAGGACCCGAACTCGCACCAGACCGACCTGCTCCAGGCCATCGAGCGCGGCGTGCACCCGTCCTGGACGCTGTACGTGCAGATCATGCCCGCGGCCGAGGCGGCGGACTACCGCTTCAACCCGTTCGACCTGACCAAGGTCTGGCCGCACGCGGACTACCCGCTGCGCCGGGTGGGCCGGCTGGTGCTGGACCGCAACCCGGACAACGTGTTCGCCGAGGTCGAGCAGGCCGCGTTCTCCCCGAACAACTTCGTGCCGGGCATCGGCCCCTCCCCCGACAAGATGCTCCAGGGCCGCCTGTTCGCCTACGCGGACGCGCACCGCTACCGGCTCGGCGTCAACCACACCCAGCTCGCCGTCAACGCCCCGCGCGCGACGACCGCCGAGAACTACGGCCGGGACGGCCTCATGGCGGTCAACCCCCAGGGCCGGTACGCCAAGAACTACGAGCCGAACTCCTACGACGGCCCCGTCGAGACCGGCCGTCCGCTGTCGGCCCCGCTGGCCGTCGCCGGGTTCACCGGCACGCACGAGGCGCCGCGGCACACCAAGGACGACGACTTCTTCCAGGCCGGTGAGCTGTACCGGCTGATGTCGCAGGAGGAGAAGAAGCGCCTGGTCGCCAACATCGCCGGGGGCCTGTCCCAGGTCTCCCGCGACGACGTGATCGAGAAGAACCTGGCCCACTTCCACGCCGCCGACCCGGAGTACGGCACGCGCGTGGCCGAGGCGGTCCGCGCCCTGCGCGAGGACTGACCCACAGACTGCGTCCGGGGCCCGACGGGGAGGTCGGGCACCGGACGCGCGCGGACCCGCCGTACCGGCGACCCGGATGAGGGGTGGACGACCGGTACGGCGGGCAGGGCGCGGACCGCGGCGGCGTGCGAGCCAGTGCGGTGGTGAAGGCCCCGGAGCCTCCTTCTTCGACCTGAGGGAAGGAGCCCCCGGTTCCGTCGCAGCCGCCGCGGTCCCGATCCCCCTCATGACCCGTCCGGCGGCGCGAATGTCCTGTCGCGCCCAGCCTCGCACCGCCGGACGGCACACCTCCCGTACAACTCCAGTACCTTCACCGGCCGGGAAGCGCCGGATGCGGACGGTCCCGCATCCGGCGCTTCCCGGCGTCCGCGCGTCTACGCCGAGCGGCGTAGCGGGCGTACGGCACCCTCAAATCAAGCTCTGAACACGCCCCCGGCAGGCTCCTGGAGCGCCGCGGGCGGGCACAGTCAGTCGTACAGGGGCCCGCCGGCACGGGGGCGGGCGGGCCCCTGTGCGACGGGGGTGCGCCATGGACGACGTGAGGACGGACCGGCTTCGGCCGCACGAGGTCGCCGTGGCGCGGGACGGGGCGCGCGCCACGGTCACGGTGGCCGTGGTGGGCCTGCATCTGCGGGGTGCGGTGGAGGCGGGACCGCCGGGCACGGTGCGGGCGTCGGGGGCGGCCGTGGGCGTGCCGGACCCGCGGGAGCGGGCGGTGCTCGGCTGCCGTCAGCAGCCTTTGTCCGTGCGGGAGCCGGCCCGGCGTCCGGACCTCCGGGTGGCGATCGGCAGGCCGGCGTCCGGCCCGGCGGACGCCGGCCTGCCGGGTCCCCGGCTGCTCCGCCCGACGCGGCGGGCCCGACGCCCGGTGCGGAAGCTGCGGCGGCGGCATCCGGTCACGGTGAGCCGGCAGGGCCTGCCGGGTGACGCCGAGTTGCTCGCCGTCGTCCGGCGCGGCGAGGCGGCCCTGGTGGCGCTCGCGCTGCGGGCGGGGCCGACCCGCCAGCGGGTCGCGGGCCGGGGGGATGCTGCGGACACGTCGCGCAACGGCAACCGGCGGGACCGCACCCTGCTCCGGGGCGTCTTCGACGGGGGCGAAGACGGCGGAGTGGGACGCAGGCGGCGGCGGAGGAGGTGGCGGTCGGGAGTGAAGCGCCGTACGGGCGCCTGCGCGTGCGGAAGGGCGGCCCCTCCCCTGCGGACGCTGTTGGTTAATCCGGGCCGTGATGCTTCGCCCCGTCGAGTTGCTCGGCGGGGCGAAGCCTTGCGAAGTGGCTGGTGCGGGTGCGGGCCC
>NZ_JBFBAX010000041.1:0-41681 GCF_040682395.1 Streptomyces sp. NPDC051207
TCCTACACCGAACTGCCCTCCTCCAACCCGGCCGTCCTCGCCTTCCTGCGCGAATACGAGGACGACCTCGTGCTGTGCGTCCACAACTTCTCCCGCTTCGCACAGCCCACGGAGCTGGACCTCAGCCAGTTCCACGGGCGGCACCCGGTCGAGCTGTTCGGCGGGGTGCGCTTCCCGGCCGTCGGTGACCTGCCGTACCTGCTCACGCTCGGTGGTCACGGCTTCTACTGGTTCCGGCTGCGTGAAGAGCCCGCGTAGGGACCGTGCGGGGGCCGCGCAGGGGCCGCCGTAACACAGGAGCACGTGGCGCACATCTCGGACCCCGGGCGGGGCGAAGCGTTTCTCCCGCTCCGCCCGGGGCACGCATCAGTAACACCCCGACGACCCGGGGAAAGGACGCGACGCCATGTCGGAAGCCGTCACCCGTACCCTCACCACACCGCCCGGCCTCCTTGCGTCACTGGACCCTCTGCTGCGGGAGTGGCTGCCGCGGCAGCGCTGGTTCGCGGGCAAGGGGCGCCCCGTCACCGGGTTCACCCTGGTATCGGCCACCGAGCTGCTGCCGGCCAGTTCCCGGCTCGGCCTGTACCACCTGCTGGTCCGGGCCCAGCAGCCGCTCGTGCCCGGGCACAGCGCCCCCGGCGGCCCGGGCGACTGCTACCAGTTGCTCATAGGAATGCGCGAGGCGCTGCCGCCCCGGCTGGCGCCCGCGCTGATCGGACACGTCACCGAGGGACCGCTGACCGGACACACGATCTACGACGCCCTCCACGACCCGCGGCCCGCCGAGCTGCTCCTGGAGGCCATGCGCACCCGGGCACGCATCGGCGGGCTCCGCTTCGAGCGGGACCCGGACGCGGAGATACGGCCCGGTCTGGTCCCGCGCGTGATGACCGCCGAGCAGTCGAACTCGTCCGTCGTCTACGGCGACACCCTCATCCTGAAGCTGCTGCGCCGGATCGTGCCCGGCATCAATCCCGACCTGGAACTGCCGCTGGCGCTGGCCCGGCGCGGCAACCCCCGGGTCCCCGCCCCTGCGGCCTGGATGGTCGCGGACCTCGGCGACGAGCCGTACGTCCTCGGCGTCCTCCAGCCGTTCGTGCGGGGCGCGGCCGACGGCTGGGAGCTGGCGCTGCGCCGGCTGGCCAAGGGCGAGGACTTCTCCGCCGCGGCCCGGGAGCTGGGGCGCGCGACGGCCGAGGTGCACACGGCGCTCGCCGACGCCCTGCCGACCGCCACCCTCGGGCACAGTCAGATCCAGGCCCTGGTCGACGGCATGATCGAGCGCCTGGAGGACGCCGTCCAGGCGGTGCCCACGCTGCGCCCCTACTCGGCGGGCCTGCACTCGGCCTACGAGGCGCTGGGCGATCTGGCCGCCGAGGGCCGCACCTGGACCGCGCAGCGCGTCCACGGCGATCTGCACCTCGGGCAGTGCCTGCGCTCGCCGTCGGGCCAGTGGTGGCTGATCGACTTCGAGGGCGAGCCGTCGAAGCCGATGGCCGAGCGGCGCATGCCGCAGCCCACCGAGCGGGACATCGCCGGCATGCTCCGGTCCTTCGACTACGCCGCGCAGTCGGCCGACCCGCCCGCCCCGGAGTGGGCCCGGATGTGCCGGGCCGCGTACTGCACCGGGTACGCGGACGTCGCGGGCCGCGACCCGCGCACCGATCCCGTGCTGCTGCGGGCCTACGAGACGGACAAGGCGGTCTACGAGGTCGTCTACGAGGCCCGGCACCGCCCCGACTGGCTGCCGGTACCGCTGTCCGCGATACGGCGGCTGGCCGCGCCCGACGGTACTGACCTGATGTGACTTCGCCGAGGAGGCTCCGCCCGTGACCCCGCGACTCCCGTCCAGCGGTTCGGACCCGAAGAAGACGGCCGAGCAGACGAACGCCGCGAAGGCCGCGACGCAGGCGGCCACGGCCGCGAAGAAGACGGTGGCGAAACAGGCCGCCGCCGCACCCGCTCCCGCGAAGAAGACCGTGGCGAAGGAGGCCTCGGCCAAGAAGGCCGTCGCCAAGAAGACCGTGGCGAAGAAGGCCGTGGCGAAGAAGGCTGTCGCCAAGAAGGCGGCGGGCAAGAAGACTGTCGCCGAGAAGGCCGTGGCCAAGAAGGCCCCGGGCAAGAAGACTGTGGCCGAGAAGGCCGTGGCCGCAGGGGCCGCCAAGACCGGGGCGAAGAAGACCGTGGCGAAGAAGACCGCAGGCAAGAAGACCGCGGGCAAGAAGGCCGTGGCGCGGATCTCCCCCGAGCAGACCCCCGCCGCGCGTGCCGGTGCCGTCGGCACGTCCCCCGCCGAGGCCGCCCCGGCCGCCGTCACCCCGCTCACCCCGCCGGAGATGGACGTCGTGCTCTCCCCCGCCGTCACCGCCGCCGACCGGGACCGGCTGCTCGCCGGAACCCATCACGCCCCGCACTCCGTGCTCGGCGCCCATCCGCTGCCCGGTGGGGGTGTCGCCGTGCGGGCCTTCCGGCCGTACGCGCTGGCGGTGACCGTCGTCGCCGGGGACCTGCGGACCGAGCTGCACGACGACGGGGACGGCTTCTTCTCGGGACTGCTGCCGCTGGAGGACGTGCCGGAGTACCGGCTGCTGGTGACGTACGAGGGGGCGGTCCAGGAGACCGAGGACGCCTACCGCTTCCTGCCCACGCTCGGCGAGCTCGACCTGCACCTGATCGGCGAGGGCCGCCACGAGCAGCTGTGGACGGTGCTCGGTGCGCACCCCATGACGCACCAGGGCGTGCCCGGCACCCGCTTCTCGGTGTGGGCGCCGAACGCGCGGGGCGTGCGGGTGGCCGGCACCTTCAACTTCTGGGACGGCACCGGGTTCCCGATGCGCTCGCTCGGTGGGACCGGTGTGTGGGAGCTGTTCGTGCCGGGGATCGGCGAGGGCGAGCTGTACAAGTTCGACATCACCCGGCCCGACGGCTCGCACGTCCTGAAGGCCGACCCGATGGCGCGCCGCACGGAGGAGCCGCCCGCGACGGCGTCGATCGTGACGTCCTCCGCCTACGAGTGGGGCGACGGGGAGTGGCTGGCGCACCGCGCGGACAGGCCCGCGCACGAGGCCCCGATGTCGATCTACGAGCTGCATCTCGCGTCCTGGCGACCGGGGCTGACGTACCGTCAGCTCGCAGAGCAGCTGCCCGCGTACCTCAAGGACCTGGGCTTCACGCACGTGGAGCTGATGCCGGTCGCCGAGCATCCCTTCGGCGGCTCCTGGGGCTACCAGGTCACCGGCTTCTACGCGCCGACGGCCCGGCTCGGCACGCCCGACGACTTCCGGTTCCTGGTCGACTCGCTGCACCAGGCCGGCATCGGGGTGCTGATGGACTGGGTGCCCGCGCACTTCCCGCGCGACGCGTGGGCGCTCGCCGAGTTCGACGGACGTCCGCTGTACGAGCACTCGGACCCGCTGCGGGCGGCCCACCCCGACTGGGGCACGCTGGAGTTCGACTTCGGCCGGCGCGAGGTGCGCAACTTCCTGGTGGCGAACGCCCTGTACTGGTGCGAGGAGTTCCACATCGACGGGCTGCGCGTGGACGCGGTCGCCTCGATGCTCTACCTCGACTACTCGCGCGAGCCGGGCCAGTGGACACCGAACGAGCACGGCGGCCGGGAGAACCTGGACGCGGTGGCGTTCCTCCAGGAAATGAACGCGACGGTGTACCGGCGGGTGCCGGGCGTGGTGACGATCGCGGAGGAGTCGACGGCCTGGGACGGCGTCACGCGGGCCACGCACCACCAGGGCCCGAGCGGCTTCGGCGGGCTCGGCTTCGGACTGAAGTGGAACATGGGCTGGATGCACGACTCCCTGGAGTACATGTCCAAGGAGCCCGTGCACCGCAAGTACCACCACCACGAAATGACCTTCTCGATGGTGTACGCGTACAGCGAGAACTACGTCCTGCCGATATCGCACGACGAGGTGGTGCACGGCAAGCGGTCGCTGGTGTCGAAGATGCCGGGCGACTGGTGGCAGCAGCGCGCCAACCACCGCGCCTACCTCGGTTACATGTGGGCCCACCCCGGCAAGCAACTGCTGTTCATGGGGCAGGAGTTCGCGCAGGGCGCCGAGTGGTCCGAGGCGCACGGCCCCGACTGGTGGCTCCTCGACCCGAACTACGAGGCGGAGGCGGAGCACCGGGGCGTGCGGGACCTGGTGCGGGACCTGAACGCCGTGTACCGCGACGTCCCGGCGCTGTGGGAGTGCGACACGCACCCGTCCGGCTTCGAGTGGGTGGTCGGGGACGCGGCCGACGACAACGTCTTCGCGTTCCTGCGGTACGACGCCGAGGGCGCGCCGCTGCTGGTGGTGTCCCACTTCGCGGCGGTGGTCCGGCCGGACTACCGGATCGGCGTCCCGGACGACGTGCCGGCCTGGCACGAGGTCCTCACCACCGACGCGGAACAGTACGGCGGCAGCGGCGTCACCAACCCCCACCCGGTCAAGCCGGAGCCGCAGGCCTGGCACGGCCGCCCGGCGAGCATCCGCCTGACCCTGCCGCCCCTGTCGACGATCTGGCTGCGCCCGGCGTAGCAGTCACCGTCGGGTGGGCACGCGACGCCCGTCGTCCCAGGGGACGAGGGCGGTCGCGTGCCCCGCGGCGAGTGCGTCACCGTCGTCCGGGGTCAGTCCCGGGCCGCCGCCTCCGCGAGAGCGCCGGGCAGGTCGCCCGTGTGCAGCACGCCGAGTCGCTGCGTGGCCCGGGTCAGTGCCACGTACAGGTCGCTCGTGCCGTAGCGGCCGGGCTCGACCACCAGGACCGAGTCGAACTCCAGGCCCTTGGCCTGGCGCGGGTCGAGCAGCACGACCGTGTGCGTCAGGTCGGGCTCGGCGCCGGCCGTCACGCCGTCCAGCCGGGCGGCCAGGCGGCGGTGCAGGTCGCGCGGGGCGATGACCGCGAGGCGTCCCTCGTCGGGGGTGAGCTCCGCGACGGCCTCGGCGACGGCGCCGGGCAGGTCGCCGGTGGCGGATCCAGGGCCGTACGCCCGTGGACCGCACCGAACCGGGCGGTTCGAAGCCGGGATGCTCGGCGCGCACGACCGCTGCCGCGAGGTCCATGATCTCGGCGGGCGTGCGGTAGTTGACGGCGAGCCGGGTGTGGACCCAGCGGTCCTCGACATAGGGCTGGAGGATCCTGTCCCACGCGCCGACCCCGGCGGCCTCGGCGGTCTGCGCCGGGTCGCCGACCAGCGTCATCGAGCGGGTCGGGCTGCGCCGCATCAGCAGCCGCCACGCCATCGGGGACAGCTCCTGCGCCTCGTCCACGATGATGTGCCCGAACGCCCAGGTACGGTCGGCGGCGGCGCGCTCGGCGGCGCTGCGCCGGTCCTCCTCCTCGTGGCGCTCGGCGAACCGCTCGGCGTCGATGATGTCGTGGGCGGACAGCACCTCCGAGTCCTCGTCGCCCTTGTCGTCGAACTCGTAGGTGCGCGACGCGTACGACACGTCGAGCACGCCCTGCGCGTAGGCGACCTGTGTCTCCCGTTCCCGCTCGGCGTGCTCGCGTGCCAGGCGGTCGTCCTCGCCGAGGAGTTCGGCGGCCTCGTCCAGCAGCGGCACGTCCGCGACGGTCCACCGCCGAGTCACCGGGCGGCGGACGGCGGCGGCGTCCTCGGCGCTGAGGAACTCCTCGGGCGCGGCGAGGAAGTCGGCGACGAGGCGCTGCGGGGTGAGCCGGGGCCACAGTTGGTCGACGGCGGCCCAGACCTCGGGGTTCTCGGCGAGTTCGTCGCGGATCTGCGTGATGTCGCCGGCGCCCAGCAGGCTGGAGCCGTCGAAGGGGTCGGTGCCGATGCGCTCGGCGTACAGGTCGGTGAGCGTGTTGAGGATGTGTCCCTCGAAGTGCTCGCGGGCCGTGTTGTGCGGCAGCTTCGCGGCGCGGGTGCGGTCGCGGGCGACGCTCACCAGGCCCTCGTCCAGCATCAGGATCTCGCGGTCGTGCTCGATGGCGATCACCGGGTCGGGCAGCGCCTGCCGGCTGCGGACGACCGCGGCGAGGACGTCCGCCATGCCGGCGCGGCCCTTCACGGCGGCGGCCTCGGGCGGGTCCGTCGCCGTGGCCTTAACGCCGGGGAACAGTTCGCCGACCGTCGCGAGCAGTACGCCGGTCTCGCCGAGGGAGGGCAGTACCTCGCCGATGTAGCCGAGGAAGGCGGGGTTCGGGCCGACGATCAGCACGGCCCGCTTGGCGAGCAGTTCCCGGTGCTCGTACAGCAGGTAGGCGGCGCGGTGCAGGGCGACGGCGGTCTTGCCGGTGCCGGGGCCGCCCTCGACGACGAGCACCCCGCGGTGCGGTGCGCGGATGATGCGGTCCTGGTCGGCCTGGATGGTCCGCACGATGTCGCCCATGCGGCCGGTGCGGGCGGAGTTCAGGGCGGCGAGCAGCACGGCGTCGCCGGACGGGTCCTCGTGCCCGGTGCGGGTGTGGTCGCCGAGGTCGAGGATCTCGTCGTGCAGGCCGGTGACGCGGCGCCCGTCGGTGGAGATGTGCCGCCGGCGCCTGAGGCCCATCGGGGTGTGCCCGGTGGCCAGGTAGAAGGGGCGGGCGACGTCGGCGCGCCAGTCGATGAGGACGGGCGTGCGCTCGGCGTCGTCGGCGCGCAGCCCGATCCGGCCGATGTGGTGGGTGATCCCGGAGGTCAGGTCGAGGCGGCCGAAGCACAGGGAGCCGTCGACCGCGTTCAGCGCGGCGAGCAGCCCGGAGCGCTCGGCGACCAGGATGTCCCGTTCCAGCCTGGCCTGCTGGGGGGTGTTGCCCTGCGCGAGCGCGTCCGTGAGGGAGGACTCGGTGTCGCCACGCAGCGCGTCCACGCGTGCGTAGAGCCCGTCGATGAATTCCTGCTCGTGCCGCAATTCATCGTCCGGAAATTCGGTGTTTGACAATTCCGCTCCCGCCCGGATATACTTTGCCCAGTGAACTTCTCCGTGACCATATGCATGACGTCATTAAGGCGCCCTTCATGCGAAGTCACGAATCATTGAATATACGCAGGGAAATCCCCCGGACGCAATTGCGTCCGGGGGATTTCTCTGTGCCGTCGGCCGGGCGCAGGGGCTGGACCGGTGCGCGGGACGGACCTCCGTGGACCCGCGGTTCAGGCGCGGGTCCACGGAGGTCCGGGAGGGACGGGCCGGAGCCGGGCGCGGGCTCGGCCGCGGCCGAGGCGGGGTGCGGGCGCCTCGACGGGGTTCCGGTGTGCGGCTCGGTCAGGCCTTGGTCAGGTGCTTCTCGCCGTCGCCCCGGCCGGGCAGGCCCGCGTGCGGGTGGGCGTCGGGACCGTCCGCGCCGCCGTGGCCGTCGTCCAGCAGGGTCTCCTCGTCGAACGGGACGCGCCCGGCGAGGACCGCACCGACGCGCTCCTTGTCGATCTCCTTGGTCCAGGTGCCGATCAGGACCGTGGCGACGGCGTTGCCCGCGAAGTTGGTCAGGGCGCGGGCCTCGCTCATGAAGCGGTCGATGCCGACGATCAGGCCGATGCCGTCCACGAGGGCCGGCTTGTGCGACTGCAGGCCGCCGGCCAGGGTGGCGAGACCGGCACCGGTGACACCGGCCGCGCCCTTCGAGGCGACCAGCAGGAACAGCAGCAGCGGGATCTGCTCGCCGACCGACATCGGCGTACCCATGGCGTCGGCGATGAACAGCGAGGCCATCGTCATGTAGATCATGGTGCCGTCGAGGTTGAAGGAGTACCCGGTCGGGACGGTGATGCCGACCACCGGCTTGCTGACGCCCAGGTGCTCCATCTTCGCGATGAGCCGCGGCAGCGCGGACTCCGACGAGGACGTGGACAGGATCAGCAGGAACTCGCGGCCCAGGTACTTGAACAGCGTGAGGATGTTCAGACCGGAGACGACCCGCAGCAGCACGCCGAGCACGACGAAGACGAACAGCACGCAGGTGACGTAGAAGCCGAGCATCAGGACGGCGAGGCTCTTGAGCGCGTCGAGGCCGGCCGAGCCGGTGACGGCGGCCATGGCGCCGAACGCGCCGACCGGGGCGGCCCACATGATCATGGCGAGGATGCGGAAGACGAGCCGCTGGATGTGCTCGATGCCGCGCAGGACGGGCTGCCCGGCCCGGCCCATGGCCTGAAGCGCGAACCCGCACAGCAGGGCGATGAGGAGGGTCTGCAGGACCTCGCCCTCGGTGAACGCGGACACGATGGTCGTCGGGATGATGCCGAGCAGGAAGTCGGTGGTGCTCTTGGCCTCGGCGTCGACCTGCGCGTGGCCGGTCTCCTTCACCGCGTCGGTGATCGCGAGGCCGGTGCCCGGCTCCAGGAGGTTGCCCACCACCAGGCCGATGCCCAGCGCCACCAGCGACATCACCAGGAAGTACACCAGGGCGATACCGCCCACGGCGCCGACCTTCGCGGCCTTCCGCACCGAGCCGATGCCCAGCACGATGGTGCAGAAGATGATCGGCGAGATCATCATCTTGATCAGGTTCACGAAGCCGGTGCCGATCGGCTTCAGCTCCACCGCGAAGTCGGGAGCGATCAGCCCCACGGCGATACCGAGGGCGACCGCGACGATCACCGCGATGTACAGATAGTGGGTGCGGTCCCGCTTGGCGCGGGGTGCGGCAGGTGCCGTATCGGCTGCGCTGGTCACGGCGGCCCTCCTTGGCGACGTCGTCGGCATTACCGGCGTGCGGCTCACGCCCGGGGGTGGTCGGGGAATGCCGTGACTATGTCGTGGGCTGTGAGTGCGGTCACCCTTCCGTTCATTTAGTTCACCGCCGGATCGTTCACCGCAGGACGGGGAGGCACACTGACGGCATGCGCATCCCCGTCCCCCGGCCCCGCTCCCTGGCCGGCCAGCTCTTCGCGATGCAGGCCGTGCTGATCGCGGTCGTCGTCGCCGGGTACGCGCTGTTCACCTACGCGGGCGACCGCAGCCAGGCGCAGGAGGCGGCCGGCCGGCAGGCCACGGCGGTGGCGCGTACGGTCGCGGAATCGCCGTCGGTGCGGGAGGCGATCCGCACCGCCGACCCGTCGGCCGTGCTCCAGCCGTACGCGCAGCGGGTGGTGCGGCACGCCGAGGTCGACTTCGTCACGATCATGAACCCGCGGGGCATCCGCTGGACCCACCCCGACCCCGAGCAGATAGGGCAGCGCTTCCGGGGCCACACGGCGCCTGCTCTCGCGGGCCGCACCTTCACCGAGACCTACACCGGCACGCTCGGCCCGTCCGTGCGGGCGGTCACCCCGGTCCGGGACGGCGACCGCATCGTCGGACTGGTCAGCGCGGGCATCCGGGTCGACGCGATCAGCCGGCGGGTACGGGGCCAGCTGACGGCGCTGGTCGGCGTCGCGGCGGGCGCGCTGCTGCTCGGCGCGGTCGGCACGTACGTCATCAACGCCCGGCTGCGCCGCCACACGCACGGCATGAACGCGGCCGAGCTGAGCCGGATGCACGACTACCACCAGGCGGCCCTGCACGCGGTGCGCGAGGGGTTGCTGATGCTGGACGGGCAGTACCGTGTGGCGCTGATCAACGACGGCGGACGGGAGCTGCTGGGGGTGTCCGGCGAGGTGGTGGGCAGGTCGGTGGCGGAGCTGGGGCTGCCGGCACCGCTGACGGGCGCGCTGCTGGCGTCGCAGCCGCGGATGGACGAGGTGCACCTGACGGCGGACCGGGTGCTGGTGGTGAACACCTCTCAGGTGTCGGGCGGCGAGCGGCGCGGCACGGTCGTCACCCTGCGCGACGTGACGGAACTCCAGTCCCTGATGGGCGAGCTGGACTCCGAGCGCGGTTTCACGCAGGCGCTGCGCTCGCAGGCGCACGAGGCGGCGAACCGGCTGCACACCGTCGTCTCGCTGATCGAGCTGGGCCGGGCGGAGGAGGCCGTGGACTTCGCGACGGCGGAGCTGGAACTGGCGCAGGCGCTCACGGATCAGGTGGTGGCGGCGGTGAGCGAGCCGGTCCTCGCCGCGCTGCTGCTCGGCAAGACGGCCCAGGCCAACGAGCGGGGCGTGGAGCTGGAGGTGTCCGAGGACAGCCACCTGGACGACAGCCTGCTCCCGGCCGGCCTGCCCGCCCGGGACCTGGTGACCATCCTCGGCAACCTGATCGACAACGCGGTGGACGCGGCGCAGGGCAGCGCCCGGGCCCGGGTGACGGTGACGGCGTACACGCGGGGCGGGGAGCGGGCGGAGGGCGCGGAGCTGCTGCTGCGGGTGGCCGACACCGGGTCCGGCGTGGACCCGGCGCACGCGGAGGAGGTGTTCCGGCGCGGCTTCTCCACCAAGCCGGCGGGCCCCGGCGGACGCGGCCTGGGCCTGGCCCTGGTCCGCCAGGCGGTCCACCGGCACGGGGGCACGCTCGCGGTGAGGGAGGCGGAGGGCGGCGGCGCGGCGTTCGAGGCGCGGCTGCCGCTGCGGGAGCCGGCCCGTGCGGGGGGTGCCGGCGTATGACGGGCGAGGCCGCCGGGGCGGACGGGCAGCCCATCCGGGTCCTGGTCGTGGAGGACGACCCGGTCGCGGCCGACGCGCACGTGATGTACGTGGGCCGGGTGCCGGGCTTCGTCGCCGTCGGCAAGGCGCACAGCGGGGCGGAGGCGCGGCGGGCCCTTGAGCGCACGCCGGTCGACCTGCTGCTGCTCGACCTGCACCTGCCGGACGTGCACGGGCTGCACCTCGCCCGTTCCCTGCGGGCGGCCGGGCACCACGCCGACGTGATAGCGGTGACGTCGGCACGGGATCTGGCGGTGGTGCGGGAGGGGGTGTCGCTGGGGGTGGTCCAGTACGTCCTGAAGCCGTTCACCTTCGCCACCCTGCGGGACCGCCTCGTACGGTACGCCGAGTTCCACGCGGCCGTCGGCGAGGCGAGCGGGCAGGAGGAGGTGGACCGGGCCCTGGCGGCGTTGCGGGCGCCGGGCCCGGCGGCACTGCCGAAAGGGTTGAGTGCGCCTACGTTGGAGCGGGTGACGAGGGCTTTGCGGGGGGCGGAGGAGGGGCTGACTGCCGCTGCTCTGGCGGAGTCTGTCGGCATTTCGCGGATTACGGCCCGGCGGTATTTGGAGCACCTGGTGGAGGTGGGCCGGGCGGAACGCAGGCCGCTGTACGGGCAGGTGGGGAGGCCGGAGTTGGTCTATCGGTGGGTTTCGGGGGTGGGGCGGGGGCGTTAGGGGGTGGCGTCGTCGAGTTCGGCGGCCCGGGCGCGGGCTCGGGCGGCTTCGGTGGGGGAGTCGGCGCGGGTACGCCGTCAGGCGGGAGTTCTGCTCGCCCTCGGCGCTCGCGCGTACAGCAGGACCTGGATGCCGAGGCCGGCCACCGCGAGTGCCTCCAGCACGGACAGCGCGACGAGCAACGCGCCGCCCTCCTCGCTGGCCCAGAACACCACCAGCGCGGCCAGCGGCACGCCGCAGAACGCGGTCAGGTCGATCACGGCCTGGATCCTCTTGCGGGACCGGCGGCGAGTGTCGCCGCGGTGGTAGGCCTCCCAGCCGAAGGTGGGGAAACTCCCGTCGGCGGAGGCCAGTCGGGCGAGTCGAGGCCCCAATTCGTCTCGCACGTAGTGCCCGATGGCCGTGATCTTCTCGTCGTTGACGAGGTAGGTCCAGCCGAGCACGAGACACACCGGCGGCAGCGCGAGCAGCATGGCGGGCTGCTTGGCCTGCGCCGCAGCGGCGATGACGGCGGCCACGACCGCGAGCGTGACGTACAGCAGGTTGTCCCGGAACCCGATGCGGGCCTTCTGCTCGTCCTTGACGGTCTGGTACTCGGCCAGCAGCAACTGCCCGACCGTGACGTCCTGCTCCGGCATGCGTTCCACTCCCCCGATGCCCCGTTGCGTAGCCTGGGTAGCGTTGCACACGTCGTCGTCGGGCAGTCAACGCCACTGCGCAGCGTGCCAGTTGGGGCTGGCCTGGGCGAGTGCCGCAGAACCGTCCCACCGCCGTCGTCCTGACGCGTCGCAGGCCTCCACGAGCCGCGGGCGTTCCACCACCTCACCGACCCCACCGAAGCCCTCCGCACCCTCATCCGCGACATCAAGGCCGGGAAGGCCGACCACTTCCTCCAGTGAAGACGGGGGGAGCGGGCGGCCTGTGCGCGGGACGTGCGGCGTCATCCGGTCAGGTAGCCGCCGGAGACGTCGACGTCCGTCCCGACCAGGGCAGCCGCGTCGGCCGAGCCGAGCCACATCATCACCCGCGCCATCTCCTCGGCCGGGACGATGCGCTTGATCGGGTAGGCCTGGGCGATCTCCTCGTACGTCATGCCGAAGGCCTCCGCGGCCCGTCGCAGCATGGGGGTGTCCACGGCTCCCGGGGCGAACGCGGTCACCCGGACGCCTTCGGCGGCGTACTCCAGCGCGGCCACCTTCGTCAGCGAGGCCACCGCGTGCTTGCTGGCGTTGTACGGGGCGATCGTCGCGAACCCGACCTCCGCGGAGATCGACGCGGTGTTGACGATGACGCCGCCGCCTTGAGCGAGCATCCGCGGGATCTCGTACTTCATGCCGAGGAAGACGCCCGCGGCGTTGGTCCGCCACACGTCCGTCAGGTCACGCAGCGACTGCTCGTGCAGGCGCACCGCGCGGGGGCTCTCCACGCCCGCGTTGTTGTACGCGACGTCCACGCGCCCGTACCGTTTGACGCAGGCCGCCACCAGGTTCTCGACGTCGGCCTCCTCGCGGACGTCGGCGCGCTGGTACGTGGCCTCCCCGCCGGACGCGCGGATGCCGGCTTCGACGCGGTGGCCGAGGTGTTCCCGGCGCCCGCAGAAGAAGACGCGGGCCCCCTCGGCGGCCATGAGCCGGGCCGCCGCCTCGCCGATGCCGGAGGTGGCCCCGGTGATGAGCACCACCTTGTCCGCGAGGCGCCCGGCGGGCTGGGCCGCCGGACTGTCCTGTTCCCTGCCGCGGGCCGCGGCGGGGCGCGGCACCGCCCCGACCGCCAGCCCCGCCGCCGTCGCCCCGAGGAGCCGGCGCCGCGACGCCCGCGCCGATCCGTGAGGAGTGGGTCCATCAGGGGTCGGTCCCTGAGATACGCGCATGGCGGTCAGCTCCGTTCGGTGAGACGGTCGGGCAGCGGGGCGAGCGGGTAGACGCGCCAGAAGAACGCGTCCGCCGCGTGCTGGTCCCCCGCGAAGTTGACCGCCTCGGCGATGCGCCGGCCGCGGATCCGGAACGCCAGCGCCCAGGTGATGTCCAGACCGGCCGGTGCCGTGCTCCAGCCGCGGTGCAGGTCGACGACCCAGTCACCGTCCGCGGCCAGGAACAGGGTCTGCGCCTTGAACCCGGCACGGCCCAGTTCGCGGAAGAAGGCCAGCACTTCCTCGACGCCTTCCTTGGTGCCGGCCAGTGGGTGGTGGCCCGGGATGGTCCACCGGATGTCCGGCGCGAAGAACGGCCGGAGGGCTTCGAGGTCGCCCGAGCCGTACGCCTCGTAGTACCGCCGTATCAGCCGTACGTTGGGGTGCTCGGCCGCGCCCGGCGCCGCCTGCGCGGCCTGCGTGCCGGCCAGCGACGCGGCGAGCAGCCCGGCCGCGCCGAGTCCCGTGCGGCGCAGCACCTCGGCCCTGCTCATGGATTCGCCCATGGATCCGCTCCCGTCTGTTCCGTCAGGTGCGCGCGAGCCAGGAGGGCGGTCGTCAACGCGGCCCCGGCGGCGCGCGGTTCAACGGAATCAGCCGGGATGCGGTGCGGTCCAATACCCGTGCCCATACGCTTCGGGCATGGATGCGACACCCCGGACGGGGGGCCGGTGATGGACGTCGACACCAGGGTGCTGCGCTACTACCTGGCCGTGGCCGAGCACCTGAGCTTCACCCGGGCCGCCGAGCAGCTGTACGTGTCCCAGCCGTCGCTGAGCCGTCAGATCCAGCGGCTGGAGGAGGACCTGGGCACCCGGCTGTTCGAACGGACCAGCCGGGCGGTGCGGCTCACCGCGGCCGGGGAGGCGCTGCTGCCCTCGGCCCGGCAGATGGTGGCCGACTGGACGCGCGCGACCCGGGACGTCCGCACCACGGCCGCCGCCGGCAGCCGCCTGCTGCGGATGGCGTTCGTGGCGACCGGCGCGGGCGCCTTCGGCAGGCGGGTCCGTGGCCGCTACGCCGCCCGCCACCCGGACGTCACGCTCGAGCCCAAGCGGTTCGACTGGGGCGGGGAGGCCGAGGCGCTGCGGCAGGGGCTGGCCGACGTGGCCTTCGTCTGGCTTCCCACGGACCTGTCCGGGCTGCGCACCGAGGTCGTCGCCGAGGAGCCGCGGTGGGTGGCCGTGGCCCGCACGCACGCGCTGGCCGACCGGGCGGACGTCGGCATACTGGAGGTGGCCGACGAACCGGTGATGTGGACCCGCAAGGCACCCCCGGAGTGGGTCGACTGGTGGGCCGTGAACCCCCGGCCGGACGGGTCGGCGCCCCGGTGGGGGCCGGAGAACGACAACGTCGAGGAGATGCTCGAACACGTCGCCACCGGCTCGGCGATCTGCTTCGGCACCGAGTCGATGGCGAGTTACTACGCGCACCCGGACCTGGTGTGGCGCCGGGTCAGGGACGTCGAGCCGCTGCGGATCGCGGTGGCGTGGCCGGCCGAGAAGCCCAGTCCGCTGGTACGGGACTTCCTCGCCACGGTCCGGGAGCTCGCCGGGGAGGACGGGACGGGGACCGGGGCCCGGTCCCACTGAGGTGCGGACCGGTTGCCGTGCGGTGCGGTTGACATCCGAGCCGGTCGCTCGCCTCCGTCGGCCGCACACCCCGCGTGCGCCCCTGTCCGCACGGGCCGTAGCTCCCGCCCCCGCGATCCGAATGCCGCCCGCGCATTGACCTGACTAGACCACTCCTCTTACGTTCACCACGCAGCCGTCCCGGCCACAGCGTCGTGAGCCCGTAGGAGGTCGTGCCCGTGCGCCCCACCGCCGCCCGCCCCCGCTCAACCGCCCCGACCGCCCGCCGTACCGCCCCGGCCGTCCGCCGTACCGCCCTCCTCGTCGCCGTCACCCTGCTCCCGGCCGGCCTCCTCACCGCCTGCGGTGGTGGCTCCGGGAGTGATGCGGACACGGTCAAGGTGTCCTACAAGCAGTCGACGGACAATTCCGTCAAGGTGATGGACACCTACCTCGCCGCCATCAAGCAGCAGTTCGAGAGCGAACACCCGGGGAAAAAGGTCGAGTTCGTGCCGATCAAGGCGCCGGACTCGGAGTACTACACCAAGCTCCAGCAGATGCTCCGCTCCCCGAAAACCGCGCCGGACCTCGTCTACGAGGACACCTTCCTCATCAACTCCGACATCACCAGCGGGTATCTGAGGCCCCTCGATCCCTACCTCGCCCAGTGGAAGGACTGGGACCGCTTCATCGACACGGCCAAGGCCGCCGCCAAGGGCGAGGACGGCAAGACGTACGGCGTGCCGGACGGCACCGACACCCGCGGGCTCTGGTTCAGCAAGGACGTCTTCGCCGAGGCCGGTCTGCCCGCCGACTGGCAGCCGAAGGACTGGGACGACATCCTCGCCGCCGCCCGCACCATCAAGGAGAAGGTCCCCGGCGTCGTCCCGCTGAACGTCTACACCGGCAAGCCCGCCGGCGAGGCCGCCACCATGCAGGGCTTCCAGATGCTGCTGTACGGCACGAACGACGGCACCTCCGACCCCCTCTACGACAAGGGGAGCAAGAAGTGGATCGCGGGCAGCCAAGCCTTCAAGGACTCCCTTGGCTTCGTTGAGACCGTCTACCGGGAGAAGCTCGGGCCCGACGTCTCCGACGCCCTCGATCCCCACTTCAGCACCAAGGTCCGCGGGGAACTCCTCCCGCAGGGCAAGCTCGGCATCAACCTGGACGGCTCGTGGCTGCCGCAGGACTGGCTGCCCGGCAGCGGGCACGAGTGGCCCGAGTGGTCGCAGGAGCTGGGGCTCGCCCACATGCCCACGCAGCACGGGCAGGCGCCCGGCAGGGTGAGCATGTCCGGCGGCTGGACCTGGGCCATCCCCACCAAGGCGGGCAACCCCGACCTCGCCTTCGAGTTCGTCAAGACGATGCAGACCAAGGCCAACGCCAAGAAGTGGTACATCGCCAACTCCGGCATCGCCGTCCGCGAGGACGTCGCGAACGACCCCTCCTACGTGAACGCCCAGCCCGGCACGAAGTTCTTCACCGATCTCGTCCCGTACACCCACTACCGGCCCGCCTACCCGGCGTATCCGAAGGTGTCCACCGCCATCCAGGAGGCGATGGAGGGCGTGACGACCGGTGACCTGTCGGTCGAGGAGGCGGCCCGCGGCTACGACGAGGCCCTCGAGGACGCCACCGACCACCAGGTCGTCCAGAGGTGAGCGACGCGCTGCCCCGTGCGCGCCGTTCCCTGCTGCGCGCCCTGCCCCTCTCCCCCGCCGTCGCCCTTCTCCTCCTCTTCCTGGCCGGCCCGATCGCCTACTGCGTGGTCATCGCCTTCACCGACCTCCAGCTGACCGGGCAGGCCGAGGAGTCGTTCGTCGGGTTCGACAACTTCCGGCGGGCCTTCCGGGACGACGCGTTCCGCAACGCCGTATGGCTCACGCTCGTGTTCACGGTCATCTCCTCCCTCGTCGGGCAGAACACCCTCGGCCTCGCGCTCGCCACGCTCATGCAGCGGGCGTCGAAGCCGGTGCGCACCCTGACCGGGGGCATCGTGATCACGGCGTGGGTGCTGCCGGAGGTCGTCGCCGGGTTCCTCCTCTACGCCTTCTTCCGGCGCGAGGGCACCCTCAACGCCGTCCTGGACCAGCTGCACCTGCCGTCCCAGAACTGGCTGTTCACGCTGCCGATCCTGGCGGTGTCCTTCGCCAACGTCTGGCGCGGCACCGCCTTCTCCATGCTCGTCTACTCCGCCGCCCTCAACGAGATCCCCCAGGAGGTCACGGAGGCGGCCGAGGTGGACGGCGCGGGCGGCTGGCGCCGCATGTGGCACGTCACGCTGCCGATGATCCGCCGTTCCATCGGCACGAATCTGATGCTCAACACCCTCCAGACGCTCTCCGTCTTCGGCCTGATCTGGGTGATGACCCGGGGCGGCCCGAGCGGCAGGAGCCAGACGCTGCCGCTGTTCATGTACGAACAGGCCTTCCAGAACAGTCTGATCGGCTACGGAACGGCCGTCGCGCTGCTGCTGTTGCTGATCGGCTCGCTGTTCTCGGTCGTGTATCTGCGCCTGCTGCGGACGGAGGTCTGACGCTCATGGCCCGTACACTCGCCGCTCGCCGCACCGCGCGCCGTCTGGCCGCCGACGCGGGGCTGCTGGCCGTCGCCGCGGCGTTCGCGCTGCCGCTGCTGTGGGTGGTGCTGTCGGCGGTGGACCCGCGTGCCGGCCTCAGGGTGAAGGCGCCGGACGGTGTCACGCCGGACCACTTCGACGCGATCCTCACCGCCGAGATCACGTTCACGCCCCTGATGAACAGCCTGCTGCTGTGCGGCGGCGCGACCCTGCTGACGGTGGTGTGCGCGGCGCTGGCGGCGTACCCGCTGTCCCGGTTCCGCTCCCGCCTCAACCGGCCGTTCCTGCTGACGATCCTCTTCGCGACCAGCCTGCCGATCACGGCGATCATGGTGCCGGTGTACGCCCTGTTCGTCCGGGTGAACCTCATCGACACGATGCACGGCACCATCTTCTTCTTCGCCGCCTCCCAACTCCCCTTCGCCATCTGGCTGATGAAGAACTTCATGGACGGGGTGCCGAAGGAGCTGGAGGAGGCCGCCTGGACGGACGGGGCGTCGTCGTGGCAGTCGCTGCTGCGGATCGTGCTGCCGCTGATGGGGCCCGGGGTGTCGGTCGTGACGGTGTTCTCGTTCGTGATGATGTGGGGGAACTTCTTCGTCCCGTTCATGCTGCTGCTCACCCCGGACCGGATGCCGGCGTCCGTGAGCATCAACGAGTTCTTCGGCAACCGCGGCATGGTGGCGTACGGGCAGCTCGCCGCGTTCTCGATCGTCTACTCGACGCCGGTGATCCTGCTGTACGTGCTGATCGCGCGGCGCCTGGGCGGCGGCTTCGCGCTGGGCGGCGCGGTCAAGGGGTGAGGCGCCCCGCACGGCGGCCGGGGGACGGCGCCCGTACGTTCCTGACAGCGTCCGTATGTTCCTACAATCGGTGATCCTGTCCGAACAGACCGTAGTCAACTCGCCGGCAGGCCCCTAGCTTGTGCCCCGTGCACCAACCCTCCGCCCGGCCGAACCAGCCCCCCGTCCCGCCGTTCGACCCCCTCGCCGCCCGCCGTCTGCGCGCCGCCCTCGGCATGAGCCCCGAGCACGTCGCCCACGACCTGCGCGCCTCGTACGGCCTGCCGTACGCCACGCCCCATCTCGTCATCGCCTGGGAACGCGGGACCACCGCGCCGACCGGTGCGGAGCTGAGCGCGCTCGCGGGCGTGCTGTGGTGCTCGCCCGGTGAACTCATCGGCCGACCGCGCACCTTGCGCGAGCACCGCGTCGCCCGCGGAATCGCCCCGGACGACGTGGCCCGTACGGTCGGTCTCGACCTGCCCGCCTACCTGCGCATGGAGGAGACCGGCGCGTGGCGCGGCACCGAACGGCAGTCGGCCCTGCTCGCCCAGGCCCTCGGCCTGACCGTGCCCGACTTCGTCACCGTCACGGGCCGCGAGCCGCGCCTGGCGGAGCTGCTGCGCAGTGCGGCGACGACACGCTGGCAGGCGTACGTGCGCCCGGTGTCGCGGCTGGTGCCCCTGGACCGGGGCGTGCTGGAGGCGGCCCTGCGGGAACTCCACGAGGCGTACCAGGGGCACATGGCCGCCACCCTGAGCTGGGGCGGCGGCGGCAAGGACTCCAGCGACGGCGGCCGGGACTTCCTGGACCGGATCGTGGCGAACTTCTGGACCGCGGCCCAGATCGGCTGACCGCGCGGGGCCGGCCGCACCCACCTCGGCCGATCCAGCGGCCGATTGCACCCCCCTCGGCCGACCCCGCGGCCCGCCGCGACCACGCCGGCTATTCACCCCCATCGGCCCGCCGCACCCACGCCGGCTGATCACCCCCAGCGGCCGGCCTCCCCGGCCGGACACCGGCAGGCGCCCGTCCCCGCCTACAATCCTGGCGTCCACACGGGGGAGTCGGAACATGGAAACAATCATCGTTCAGTTGCCGGACGGCGGCGTGCCGTCGGCGGGGGACGGGCCGGGCAGGCCCGAGTTGCTGCACCTGGGGCCCGGGGACGTCGTCGACTTCGGGCGCGGTCTGCCCGGCGGGGGCGGCGTGGGGATCGTCCTGACCGATCCCGGTGTCTCGCGCCGGGCGGGGCAGCTGGAGGCGGCCGGCGACTACTGGCGGCTGTCCAATTTCAGCCGCAGCGTGTCGTACGTCGTGGAGAACCTGGAGGGCGCCGGTGAGTACGTCACCGTGTCACCGGGACGCCTGGGCGCACCCGTGCCGTTCGAGTTCTCCCGGGTCCTGCTGCCCGCCCTGACGGGGAACGCCGCCTTCAAGGTGTTCGCGCCGCAGCACGCCTACCTCGGCGAGCAGCCCGGGGACGGCTCCGGTGAGCAGACCGTGCACCCCTTCGCCCTGGATCCGGCGGCGAAGTACTTCCTGGTGCTGGTGGCGCTGTGCGAGCCGCTGCTGCGCGACCCCTCGGACACGGCGCTGCCCGGCGTCGGGGACATCGTGGAGCGGCTGCGTCCGCTGGAGCCCTGCCGGGATCTGACGCGCTCGGCGGTGAACTACCACATCGACTACCTGGCGTTCGCCAAGCTGCGCCTCGACGTGGGTGACGAGCAGGCGTCCGACGGCGCCCGCACCGGGGCCAAGCGCGCCCGGCTGGCGTCCCTGGCACTGCGTTTCGGCCTGGTCCGTGAGGAACATCTGGCCCTGCTGCCGCCCCGCGGGGCCGGGCGCCCGGTACCGCAGGAGGCCCGCGCATGACACCGCCCGACGCCCACGAGCCCAACCAGGCCAACCAGGCCAACCAGGCCGACGGCACCCACGACGCCCCGGGCGCGGCACGGCCGCACCGCCTGCCCGTGGGCCTGCGCATCGACCGCTGGGAGGTCGGCGAGGTCATCGGCTCCGGCGGCTGGGGCACCGTGTACGAGGCCCGTACGGTCGAGGACGGTTCCCCCGTCGCGGTCAAGGTGCTGCCGACCGGTGCCCTGGCCCCCGGGCAGCGCGCCGCGCTCGGTGAACTCGTCGCGCGGGAGGTGCGGTTCAGCTCCCGCGCCGACCACCCCCACCTAGTGCGCACGCGTGCCGTGTGCACCGTCGACGTGCCGGAGCTGCCCGCGCTGGACGGCGCGATCGCGCTGGTCATGGACCGGGCCGAGGCCAGCGTGAAGGACGCGCTCGACGCCGCCGACACCGGCCGGCCGATCGCCGGGGCGGACCGGATCCTGCACGGCGTCGCGGCCGGGCTGGCCCACATGCACGGCGCCGGGTGGGTGCACGGCGACCTCAAGCCCGCCAACGTCCTGCTGGGCGCCGGGGGCGAGGTGTGGCTGGCGGACTTCGGGCTGGCCACGGAACTCGACGGCAGCCACGCCCACCTGCCGCCGCTGGGCACCCTGGACCACCTGCCGCCCGAGTGGTGGTCCCAGCGCACCGGCACCGACGGCTCGGTGATCCGGCCCACCGCCGACATCTGGGCCTTCGGCATCCTCGCCCACCAGGTGCTGACCGGGGGCCTGCACCCCTTCCCGGGCGCGACAGCGCGGGCCCGCTCGCTCGCCGCCCAGGCCTACGCGCGCGGCACGGCACCGCTGCGGCTGGACGCCCGGCTCGACGAGGGCTGGCGCGGGCTGATCGCCGACTGCCTGGCCCCGGACCACGCCTCCCGCCTCCCGGTCACCGCCGAGAGCCTCGCGGACCGCGTCGGACAGTCGGCGGGCGGGAAACGGCGCCGTCCCGGGCGGCGGGTTCCGGCCGTCGCCGCCGCGCTGGTGGGCCTGACCGCCGCGGCCCTCGCGGGAACGGCATGGCTCTGGGAGCGGGACGATCCGGAGAGCGGCGACCGGGGCCGCCCCGCGCCCACCCGCGCCGCCGCCCCGGGTGGGATCCCCGCCGGCTCCGACGTGCCGAAGGCACTGCGCCCGGTCATCACCAGGGCCGCCAGCCGCTGCACCGACGAGGAGATCACGCCCGCGCTGCTCGCCGCGATGCTCAAGGCGGAGAGCGGCTTCGACGCCGGGGCCGCCCGCCCGGAGAGCGACGAGTACGGCATCGCCATGTGGACGCCGTCGGTGTTCCGCGCCTGGGCCGTGGACGGCGACGGCGACGGCGACAAGGACCACATGTCGCCGCCGGACGCGATCGCCACGATGAGCGTGTACGTGTGCTGGCTCGACCAGCGCTTCAAGGAGGCCGGGCTGCCGAAGGAGGACCTGCCCGCGCTGGTCGCGGCCGGCTACCGCACCAGCGACCGCGCCGTCATCGAGGAGGGCGGGGTGCCCGCACGCGTGCGCCCGCACGTCGACACGGTGCTGCGCCACCTCGCGGAGTACGAGCGGTGAGCCGGTCCCCCGCACGGGCCCACCGGTCGCGTCCGGCCGCCGGGGAGCCGGCTGCCCGTTACGTCGGCTGCCACTGGGCGCGGGCCGGGCGGTCGCGGCAGATGTCAGGGCGCGGGCGCCCGGCGGCCCGACCCTGACATCTGTCAGGTGCCGCGCGGGCGGTGACGCCGCCTACGGTCGGCGCAGCGCGGAACGGCGCTCGGGCCGCGACCGGCCCCGCGCCGCCGTGCATCGCCGACAGACGAAGACCGATGAAAGAGGGCTCATGAGCCGTCGTTCGCTCAAGACCGTGCTGGCCGCGTCGGGCGCCGCCGCCGTCATGGCACTCACGCCGACCGCCGCCCAGGCCGCCTCGTACTCGGGCGGCAACTACGGGGCCTACGGCATGGAGGGCCTGTACCCCACCCACTCCTCCTGCGCGGGCACCTTCCGGCAGATCGGCAGTACCGTGTTCGCCGGGACCATGGCGCTGAAGTACTTCTACTCCGACAGCTGCGGGTCCTTCGCCCGGATCGAGAACTCCCGGCCCGGTTGCGTCGCCGTGCTCCAGCGTTCGAACGACGGCGTCGGGCGTGTCGACGGCTGGGTCTCCGAGTCCGTCGACCCCGGCATCACCTACGCGTACACGAAGCTGGGCAACAACCTGCACGGCCGTGTCTCGCGCGCGCTCATCTCGTGCGACGGCCACGACCTGGCCCGGCCGACGTCCTGGTACTGAGCCGCGGCACGGCATGAGATGCGGGCGGGCCGGAACACCGGCCCGCCCGCCCGCGTTTGCCGGCGCCTAGAAGACCGACTCGGCCTCGTCCATCCGGTCCTTCGGGACCGTCTTCAGCTCGGTCACGGCCTCCGCGAGCGGCACCATCACGATGTCCGTGCCGCGCAGCGCGGTCATCATGCCGAACTCGCCGCGGTGCGCGGCCTCCACGGCGTGCCAGCCGAACCGGGTGGCGAGCACCCTGTCGTACGCGGTCGGCGTGCCGCCGCGCTGCACATGGCCGAGGATGACCGGCTTGGCCTCCTTGCCCAGGCGCCGCTCCAGTTCGTGGGCGAGGGCGGTGCCGATGCCCTGGAAGCGCTCGTGGCCGAACTGGTCGATCTCGCCCTTGCCGTAGTCCATGCTGCCCTCGACGGGGTGGGCGCCCTCGGCGACGCAGATCACCGCGAACTTCTTGCCGCGCGAGAAGCGCTCCTCGACCATCTTCACCAGGTCGGCCGGGGCGAAGGGCCGCTCGGGCAGGCAGATGCCGTGCGCGCCGGCGGCCATGCCGGACTCCAGGGCGATCCAGCCGGCGTGCCGGCCCATGACCTCGACGACCATCACGCGCTGGTGGGACTCGGCGGTCGTCTTCAGGCGGTCCATCGCCTCGGTGGCGACGCCGACGGCGGTGTCGAAGCCGAAGGTGCGGTCGGTGGAGGAGATGTCGTTGTCGATCGTCTTCGGCACGCCGACCACGGGCAGGCCCGCGTCGCTGAGCATGCGCGCGGCGGTCAGGGTGCCCTCGCCGCCGATCGGGATCAGCGCGTCGATGCCGAAGTCCCGGGCGACGTCCGGGGCGTTCTCGCAGGCCTCGCGGAGCCGGTCGCGCTCCAGGCGGGAGGAGCCGAGGATGGTGCCGCCGCGGGCCAGGATGCCGCTGACCGCGTTGAGGTCGAGGGGGCGGAAGCGGCCGTCCAGGAGCCCGGCGTACCCGTCCTCGAAGCCGATGACCTCGTCGCCGTAGTTGTCCACCGCTCGGTGCACGACCGACCGGATCACTGCGTTCAGGCCGGGGCAGTCGCCGCCTGCGGTGAGAACTCCGATGCGCATCGTGCTGTGTCTCCTGCTCGCTGTGGATACCGGTGAGCCACTGCCGATTCTTCCACGTCCCACAGGGCGGTGCCGACAGCCCACTGACGGGCGCCTTACCCACCGCCGGAGGTATTGTCAAGAGGGTTCAGCTCACCTCGGTGGGCGATTTTTATGACGGCGACGATTTTCATGGACCGCGACCGACTGTGACGGCGAAGAACGGAGAGCGCACGTGACGCGCAGCGTGTACGTGACCGGAATCGACCGCGGCGACGGCCGCCAGGTCGTCGAGCTGGGGGTCATGGAGCTGCTGACCCGGCGGGTGGACCGGGTGGGCGTCTTCCGCCCGCTCGTCCACGACGGCCCCGACCGCCTCTTCGAGCTGCTGCGCGCCCGTTACCGCCTCTCCCAGGACCCGGCGACCGTCTACGGCCTGGATTACCACGAGGCGTCCACCCTCCAGGCCGAGCAGGGCACCGACGAGCTGGTGGCCGCGCTGGTGGAGCGGTTCCACCTGGTGACCCGCGACTACGACGTCGTCCTCGTCCTCGGCACCGACTTCGCCGACACGCAGTTCCCGGACGAGCTGTCCCTCAACGCCCGCCTCGCCAACGAGTTCGGCGCCTCCGTGATCCCGGTGGTCGGCGGCCGCAAGCAGTCCGCCGAGTCCGTGCTCGCCGAGACCCGCAACGCGTTCCGCGCCTACGACACCCTCGGCTGCGACGTCCTGGCGATGGTCACCAACCGGGTGGCCCGCGAGCACCGCGACGAGATCGCCGGGCGGCTCGCCGACCGGCTGCCGGTGCCGTGTTACGTCCTGCCCGACGAGCCCGCCCTGTCCGCGCCGACGGTCGCCCAGATCGCGCACACGCTGGGGGCGAAGGTGCTGCTCGGCGACGAGTCGGGCCTGGCGCGCGACGCCCTGGACTTCGTGTTCGGCGGGGCGATGCTGCCGAACTTCCTGGGCGCCCTGACCCCGGGCTGCCTGGTCGTCACCCCGGGCGACCGCGCGGACCTGGTGGTCGGCACGCTCGCCGCGCACAGCGCCGGAACCCCGCCGATAGCCGGCGTGCTGCTCACCCTGGGCGAGGTGCCCAACGACCGCATCCTCACGCTGGCCGGGCGGCTCGCCCCGGGCACGCCGGTGATCTCGGTGCCCGGCAACAGCTTCCCGACCGCCGAGCAGCTGTTCTCGCTGGAGGGCAAGCTGAACGCCGCGACCCCGCGCAAGGCGGAGACCGCGCTCGGCCTGTTCGAGCGGTACGTCGACAGCGGTGAGCTGCTGGAGCGGGTCTCGGCGCCGAGCAGCGACCGGGTGACGCCGATGATGTTCGAGCACAAGCTGCTGGAGCAAGCGCGCGCGGACCGGCGCCGGGTCGTCCTGCCGGAGGGCACCGAGGAGCGCGTGCTGCACGCGGCCGAGGTGCTGATGCGCCGGGGGGTGTGCGACCTGACGCTGCTCGGGCCGGTCGACGCGATCCGCAAGAAGGCCGCCGACCTCGGCATCGACCTCGGTGACGCGCAGCTGATCGACCCGGCCGTCTCCGCGCTGCGCGACTCCTTCGCCGAGAAGTACGCCGCCCTGCGCGCCCACCGGGGCGTCACCCTGGAGCTGGCGTACGACGTGGTCAGCGACGTGAACTACTTCGGCACGCTGATGGTGCAGGAGGGCCTGGCCGACGGCATGGTGTCGGGCTCGGTGCACTCCACGGCGGCGACGATCCGCCCGGCCTTCGAGATCATCAAGACCACGCCGGAGGCGTCGATCGTGTCGTCGGTGTTCTTCATGTGCCTGTCCGACAAGGTCCTCGTCTACGGCGACTGCGCCGTGAACCCCGACCCGGACGCCGAGCAGCTCGCCGACATCGCCATCCAGTCGGCCGCGACGGCCGCCCAGTTCGGCGTGGAGCCGCGCATCGCGATGCTGTCGTACTCCACCGGCACCTCCGGATCGGGCGCGGACGTCGACAAGGTGCGCCGGGCGACCGAGGCCGTGCGCGCGCGGCGGCCCGACCTGAGCGTCGAGGGGCCCATCCAGTACGACGCCGCCGTCGAGCCGACCGTCGCCGCGACGAAGCTGCCCGGGTCGGAGGTGGCCGGGCAGGCGAGCGTGCTGATCTTCCCCGACCTCAACACCGGCAACAACACCTACAAGGCCGTGCAGCGCTCGGCCGGCGCGATCGCCGTCGGGCCGGTCCTGCAGGGCCTGCGCAAGCCGGTCAACGACCTGTCCCGGGGCGCCCTCGTCCAGGACATCGTCACCACCGTCGCCATCACGGCGATCCAGGCCCAGACCCTGGCCCAGGGCCCGACCGGGAAGGCGACCGCCCAGTGACCTCCCACCCGTCACCCACCACCGGCCCGGCCGACGAGCCGCGCTCGGCCCCCGCTTCGCGCGTCCTCGTCCTCAACTCCGGCTCCTCCTCCGTGAAGTACCAGCTGCTCGACATGCGCGACAGCAGCCGGCTCGCCGTGGGCCTGGTCGAGCGGATCGGCGAGGAGACCTCGCGTCTGAGGCACACCCCGGTCGCGGACGGCAGGACCCGTGAGCGGACCGCCGCCGTCCCCGATCACGACGCCGCGCTGAAGGCCGTCGCCGCCGAGCTGGCCGGGGACGGCTTCGGGCTCGACTCGCCGGAACTGGCCGCGATCGGGCACCGGGTGGTGCACGGCGGGCAGCGGTTCACCGAGCCGACGGTGATCGACGACGCCGTGCTCGCCGAGATCGAGCGGCTGATCCCGGTGGCGCCGCTGCACAACCCGGCCAACCTGACCGGCATCCGCACCGCGCGGGCGCTGCGCCCGGACCTGCCGCAGGTCGCCGTGTTCGACACCGCGTTCCACACGACGATGCCGGAGTACGCCGCCCGCTACGCGATCGACGTGGAGACCGCCGACGTGCACCGCATCCGCCGCTACGGCTTCCACGGCACCTCGCACGCGTACGTGTCCCGCGCGACCGCGGAGCTGCTGGGGCGGGCGCCGCAGGACGTGAACGTGATCGTGCTGCACCTCGGCAACGGGGCGTCGGCCTCCGCCGTGCGGGGCGGGCGGTGCGTGGAGACCTCCATGGGCCTGACGCCCTTGGAGGGGCTCGTGATGGGTACGCGCTCCGGTGACATGGACCCGGCCGTCATCTTCCATTTGATGCGCGTTGGCGAAATGTCCGCCGACGAGATCGACAATCTGCTCAACAAGAAGAGCGGGCTGGTCGGGCTGTGCGGCGACAACGACATGCGGGAGATCCGCCGCCGGATCGACGAGGGCGACGAGCGGGCGAAGCTGGCGTTCGACATCTACATTCACCGGCTGAAGAAGTACATCGGTGCCTATTACGCGGTGCTCGGACGGGTGGACGCGGTCGCCTTCACGGCCGGGGTCGGTGAGAACGCGGCGCCGGTGCGGGAAGCTGCCGTGGCGGGCCTGGAGGAGCTGGGGCTCGTGGTGGACGGCGAGCTGAACGCGGTGCGCTCGGACCGGCCGCGGCTGATCTCGCCGGAGTTCGCGCGGGTCGCCGTGGCCGTGGTGCCGACGGACGAGGAATTGGAGATTGCGACACAGACGTACGCACTGGTCGAAAAGAACAGCCGAGGAATACACGCCTGAGCGCGAACCCGCCCATTTGTACTTTCCGCCAGACGGAATATTCCGTAGCGAAACAAACCGATAGGATCGCCCCATGCGCCGTTCGAAAATCGTCTGTACTCTCGGCCCCGCGGTCGACTCCCACGAGCAGCTCGTCGCGCTGATCGAAGCCGGTATGAATGTGGCCCGCTTCAACTTCAGCCACGGCACGCACGCCGAGCACCAGGGGCGGTACGACCGGGTCCGTGCCGCCGCCAAGGAGACCGGCCGGGCCATCGGTGTCCTCGCCGACCTGCAGGGCCCGAAGATCCGGCTGGAGACCTTCGCCGAGGGCCCGGTCGAGCTGGTGCGCGGTGACGAGTTCACCATCACCACCGAGGACGTCCCCGGCGACCGCTCGATCTGCGGCACCACCTACAAGGGCCTGCCCGGCGACGTGAGCAAGGGCGACCAGATCCTCATCAACGACGGCAACGTCGAGCTGAGGGTCACCGAGGTCGAGGGCCCGCGGGTGAAGACGATCGTCATCGAGGGCGGCGTCATCTCCGACCACAAGGGCATCAACCTGCCGGGCACCGCCGTGAACGTCCCGGCGCTGTCCGAGAAGGACATCGACGACCTGCGGTTCGCGCTGCGGATGGGCTGCGACCTGGTCGCCCTGTCCTTCGTGCGCGACGCCCGCGACGTGCACGACGTGCACCGCGTCATGGACGAGGAGGGGCGCCGCGTCCCCGTCATCGCCAAGGTGGAGAAGCCGCAGGCGGTGGAGAACATGGAGGACGTCGTGATGGCGTTCGACGGCGTGATGGTCGCGCGCGGCGACCTGGCCGTCGAGTACCCGCTCGAGAAGGTCCCCATGGTGCAGAAGCGCCTGATCGAGCTGTGCCGGCGCAACGCCAAGCCGGTGATCGTGGCGACCCAGATGATGGAGTCGATGATCACCAACTCCCGTCCGACCCGCGCCGAGGCCTCCGACGTGGCCAACGCGATCCTGGACGGCGCCGACGCGGTGATGCTGTCGGCCGAGTCGAGCGTGGGCGCGTACCCGATCGAGACGGTCAAGACGATGTCGAAGATCGTCCAGGCGGCCGAGGAGGAACTGCTGTCCAAGGGCCTGCAGCCGCTGGTGCCGGGCAAGAAGCCGCGTACGCAGGGCGGTTCGGTCGCGCGTGCCGCGTGCGAGATCGCCGACTTCCTCGGCGGCCGGGGCCTGGTGGCCTTCACCCAGTCCGGTGACACCGCGCGCCGGCTGTGCCGCTACCGCGCCGCGCAGCCCATCATCGCGTTCACCACGGACGAGGGCACCCGCAACCAGCTGGCGCTCAGCTGGGGCGTGGAGCCGCACGTGGTGCCGTTCGTGAACAGCACGGACGAGATGGTCGACCTGGTGGACCAGGAGATGGTCAAGCTGGGCCGGTTCAACGAGGGCGAGATCGTGGTGATCACGGCCGGTTCCCCGCCCGGCGTCCCCGGCACCACCAACATGGTCCGCGTTCACCACCTGGGCGTCGGCAAGGGCTGACCCGCCCGGTTTCGAACGGCGTCGAGGGCGCCCCCCGGCGAACGGGGGGCGCCCTCGGCGTTGTTGCGGCTCCCGGACGGGTCCTGGGAGGGCCGGCTCAGTCGGTGATGAACTGATGCAGGCCCGGGACGTGCAGGGTGCCGCCGAACTGGCCGGCCTGCACGACCTTCACCTTCGTGAAGTAGATCACCGGGATGTTCAGCGGCGGCGGGTTCTCCGGGCTGAACGTGATCGGGATCAGGCCGAGCAGGTTGCCGGAGATGCTCTCCGTGTACATCACGGTGTCGCCGTCGCGGATCGTGGACGTCGAGCCCTTGGCCGCCTGCACGTGGTAGGTCTTGCCGGACTGTGGGTCCTTGACCGTCTGGTGCAGGTCGCCGATGTCGGTGCCGTCGGAGATGACGTACTTCAGCACCTTCTTGGTGGAGCCGTTGGCGGTCCGCACCTCGACGATGCCCTGGTAGTCGGCGCCCTTGAGCAGCAGCGAGCTGGCGTCCAGGTACCACGGGTCGTCGGGCAGCGGGACCTTGTTGTCGACCCCGCCCTCGGCGTCCGTGGCGGCCGGGCAGTCGTCCGGGTCGGTCGTCGCGCTCGCGGACGGGCTGGGCGTCGGCACGGCGTCCTTGGCATCGCCCGCCGCGTCGTCCACCGCATCGCCCGCCGCGTCGCCGACGGCGTCGGCGGCGTCCCCGGCCGGGTCGGACACCTTGCCGGTGGCGTCCTCGACAGTGTCCCGCACCGTGTCGGTGACCTTGCCGGTGGTGTCCTTCACGGCGTCCGCGGCGTCGCCGGCCGCTCCGCCGGGCGAGCTGTCCCCGGCCGCGCTCTTGGAGGCGGACGGCGTGGGGCTCGGGCTCGGCGACGTCCTGCCGCCGCCGAGGAGGCCGTCGACGGCGTCGCCGATGCCGTCGAGCAGGCCGCCGCCCCTCTCCGACGGCGACGGGGAGGCCGTACCGGCGCCGCCCGACGTCCCCTCCTTGCCCGTGGAGGCGGACGGGGACGGAAGCGGGGCCGGACCGGCCTCGTCGTCGGAACCTGAATCCGGCGAAGAGGACGACCCATTACCGTCACCCGAGCCCGCGTCCGCACCCGAACCGGAGTCCCCCGAGGTCGCCGAAGGGCTGGGCTCCGGCTGCCCGTCCGCCTCCTCGGAGTCCTCGGAGGGGCTCGCCGAGGGCGACGGCGTGGCGGACGCCGAGGAGTCCTCCTTGCCGTCCTTCTCCAGGGCGGCGACGCAGTCCTTGTACTCGTCGGCGGTCAGGCTGTTCGACGTCGGCTTCACCGCGTCGTTGTTGTCGGCGATGGCCAGCGTGGGGGTGAACCCCATCCCCATGAGCACCGCGGTGGGCATCGCGGCCAGGGCTATCGCCTTCCCGGCCGGCATGTGGAACCTGGTGAACAGCGGCTTCTTGGGTGCCGCGTGGCGCGGCCCGGTTCTCGCACGGGACGCGTCCGCATCCCTCCCGTGGGTCACCTCGTCAGCCGGCACTGTGCCTCCCGTTCGCCCCGTTGGCCGGGCTCGTTCCTGACAGATCGTTCGGCTCGCCCACCCCGTCGGTCTGCTGCGGGATCGTGGCGCCCGGCGCCACGCCCTGCGGGGCGTCCCCCTTGCCCAGGCCGTCCTCGTGCCGCGTCTCCTGCTCGGGCGGCGCGCCCGGCGCCCACGACACGGCCATCGCCCCGCCGATCAGCGCGAGGAGGAAGCCGATGACGAACCCGCCCAGGTTGGACACGGGGATGGACACCAGCGCCAGCAGGATCGCCGCGACGCCCGCGAAGACACGGACGTGCTTCTGGAACCACAGGCTCAGGCCCAGCACGACGAGCAGCACGCCGATGATCAGGGACCCGGCGCCCGCTGTCGTGGCCATCGCCAGCGTCAGGTGGCCGATCCGGAGGTTCGCGTACGGGAAGTAGGCGATGGGGAGTCCGCCGAGCATGACGAACAGGCCGGCCCAGAACGGCCGCATGCCCCGCCAGGCGCGGAACTGCTGCCTCCGACGGGTGAACTGGCCGGTGGCGGCAGGAGTCTCGGCGCTCATGGAAAACAGCTCCCTGGAACGGCGTTGCCGTGGTGGTGAGGTGGTACGTCGTGTGCTGTGTGTGCCGCGTCCGCCGTGCACGCGGTGTGCGCGGTGTGCGCGGCGCGTGAAGACGCGAGCGGTAGGGGACGGGCGGGGGTGCCGTCGGCTCCCCCGCCCGTCAGCGAGTGCTTAGTAGCACTCCTTGACACCCGTCGACAGCGACATCTTCAGGCCGCTGAGCTTGAAGGTTCCGGCGGTGGTCGCCCACGCCGTCTGCTTCACGTCGGTCAGCACGACCGAGTCGGCCTGCTGCGCGAACCCGTACGGGTTGGCGTGGTCGCCCTTGGCGATGCCCGGACCCTTGGCGGCGTCCTTGGCGGCCACACCGATGTCGATGTTCTTGAACGTCGCGTTGGCGTTCAGGTCGGCGACATCGATGTACAGGTTCTCCGCCTGGACCGGCGTGCTTCCGCCGCCCGCCTTCAGGATGAGACTGACATTGCCGAGCAGCGGGACGTCCGGGGTGACCACGGACTGGCACAGGTTCTTGATCGTCGCGGTCTTGAACGCCGAGACGGCGACGGGGTGAGCCGTCTTCTTGCCGTCGAGCGTGTAGCCCGAGTCGATCGCCCCGTACTGCGAGAAGCCCTGACCGTCGAGCCGGTCGGTCGTCACCTTGAACGACTGCCCGGAGACACTGAACGACGCGGCGAGAGCGCCCTGCGCGAGGGCGACACCTATCGCAGCCGTGGCGGCCACGCTGGGCACCATCACGACGGCGAACCGCTTCCATCTGGTCCCGCCACGCACCTGGGACTCCATATTTCCTCCTTCTCGGACGTACATCTCCTGGCCCTGACTGCGCCGTGGACGGCTCAGTCGGGCAGGGATGGGAGAAGTGCTACGTCCTCGGGAAGGAGAGCGCCCGCGCTCGGCGGCGCACACAGCGCCCGAATCACCGGCGATCACCCCCGAGCGACAACCACTGGTCGCGCCTGACACGCATCACGCACAACCTTGCTGGACAGGCTTCGCCGGACGGCGAAGACCCCCCTGCCCAAGAGCCGGCTGCACCGCCGTCGGCTCTGCTCGGTGGGGACCCAGGAACTCCCGCGTCCCGACCGGCTGTCGGGGAAGCGGGAATGGACCGAGCGTGGCCGATCGTGGTGCATTCTCGCCGCCTGCACAAGGGGGTTCGTTACTCGCTAGTAACGGCCGGATAACCGAGCAGCGACCCATGGGTCTCGACCAGCGACGCAGGGTGCCACCCATCCCCCTGACAAAGCCGCTGATCCCTGGACAGATTCTGACAGACCGACGACCCCGACTTACTCGCAGTAACAGCGGCCGCGATTACCAAGTTTTGGTAAAACACGGCCGCGGTGTCGACGTTGTGGAGGTTTCCCCACGCGGGCACCACGCGCCCCCGCGTCGAGGGCCGGTCAGAACAGGGCCCTCGCCAGGGCGCGGCGGGCGCTGATCACCCGGGGGTCGTCGGCCCCCACCACCTCGAACAGCTCCAGCAGCCGCACCCGTACCGCGTCCCGTTCGTCGCCGGACGTGATGCGCACGGTGTCGATGAGCCGCCCGAACGCGTCCTCCACGTGACCGCCGACCAGATCCAGGTCGGCCGCGGCGATCTGCGCCTGGGCGTCGGCCGGCTTGTCGGCCGCGTCCTTGCGCACCCGCTGCGGGTCCAGCCCCTGCACGCGCTGGAGCAACTCGGCCTGGGCCAGGCCCAGTGCGGCCTCCGTGTTGCCGGGGTCGTCCGCGAGCACGTTCCGGTACGCCTGGACCGCGCCGCCGAGGTCGCCCGCGTCCAGCGCCTGTACGGCCGCCTCCAGCAGGGCGTCGTGCGGCCCGGCCGGCCGTTGCGGGGCCTGGGCCGCGCCCGGTGCGGCGTCGGGGTCCACGACGAGGCCGGTCAGGCCGAAGCGCTGCTCGGCGACCTGCACCAGCTGGTCCAGGGTCTGGCGGATCTGCTCCTCGCCCGCGGCGCCCTGGAAGAGCGGCAGGGCCTGCCCGGCCACCACCGCGAAGACCGCCGGGATGCCCTGCACCCCGAACTGCTGCATCAGCATCTGGTTGGCGTCGACGTCGATCTTGGCGAGGACGAAGCGCCCGTTGTACTCGACGGCGAGCCGTTCCAGCACCGGGCTGAGCTGCTTGCAGGGCTGGCACCACTCGGCCCAGAAGTCGATGACGACCGGGACCTCGGTGGAGCGCTGCAGGACGTCGTTCTCGAAGCCGGACTCGTCGACGTCGATGACGAGGTCGGCCGGGGAGACGGCTCCGGACCCGCCGCCCTGCTGTGCCGCTTGGGCGCGCGCCTGCTCCGCCTTCGCCTTGGCCTCCTGGGCCGCCTTCACCGCGGCGAGGTCGACGACTCCGCTCATGGACATGTTCCGTGGCTGCATGCGCCTATCCTCCCCCGTTCGGCGGGCACATGTGAAAACCGCCGTGAAAGCAGGCCGGCCCGCTTGTCTCGCGTGTGCGTCCAGGCCCCGCGCCGGGTCCCCACCCGCGCCGTACGGCCGTCGCTCGCGGGTACGTCCGTCCGCTCGCTTTCGCTACGAGTCGTAGCGTAATACCGGGCGGGTTCCGGCCGGGCACGGTGCCCCGGTGATCTCCCTCACGGCCACGCGGGGCCCGCCGGATAGGGTCGGAGGATGCCCAGCCGTATCCCCGCCGGCCGCACCGGACGACCCCGCAGTGCCGCCGCGGACGCCGCGATCCTGGCCGCGACGCGGCAGGCGCTGGTGGAACTCGGCTGGTCCCGGCTCACCCTGGGTGACGTGGCGACCCGCGCCGGGGTCGCCAAGACGACGCTCTACCGCCGCTGGGCGGGCAAGAACGAGCTGGTCGTGGACGCGGTGGCGGAACTCTTCGACGAACTGCGGCTGCCCGACCGCGGCAGCCTCGCCGCCGACATCGAGGGCGTGGTCACGCAGTTCGCGGCGATCCTGGCCCGCCCGGAGGCCCGCAGTGGCCTGATGGCGGTGGTGACCGAGGCCACCCGGGACGAGGCCCTGCGCGCCCGCATCCGCGACTCGATCGTGGAACGCCAGAAGCGCCTGGTGATGGAGGGCAGGGCCCGCGCGGAACGACGCGGCGAGCTGCCCCCGCCGGCGGACCCGGCGGAGGCCGCCCGCACCATCGACCTGATCTTCGACGTGGTGGCGGGCGCGGTGGTCCACCGCACCCTGGTCAGCGCGGAACCGGCGGACGAGGAGTGGGTCCGGGGCCTCACCAGGATCCTGCTCACGGGCCTGGCCGATTCCGGCCGGTCGTAGAGCCCCGGGGGTGGGGGCGAGCCCACCACGGCCCCGCCCCCGCCGTCCGCTAGAACCCCGCGGGCTCCGTGTAGACGCCCCACTCGTCGCGCAGGACGCCGCAGATCTCGCCCAGCGTCGCCTCCGCGCGCACCGCGTCCAGCATGGGCTCGATCATGTTGTCCCCGGACCGGGCCGCGGCGAGCATCGCGTCCAGCGCGGCACGCACCGCCGCGTCGTCCCGCGCGGCCTTCCGCTCCCCGAGCACCCGCACCTGCTCCCGCTCCACCTCGTGACTGACCCGCAGGATCTCCAGGTCACCCGTGACGGAGCCGGTGTGGCAGTTGACGCCGACGACCCTCTTGTCGCCCTTCTCCAGTGCCTGCTGGTAGCGGAACGCCGACTCGGCGATCTCGCCGGTGAACCAGCCGTCCTCTATGCCGCGCAGGATGCCGGACGTGATCGGCCCGATCGGGTGCTGCCCGTCGGGGTGGGCCCGCAGCCCGCGCTCCCTGATCTGCTCGAAGATCTTCTCGGCGTCGGCCTCGATGCGGTCCGTGAGCTGCTCGACGTACCAGGAGCCGCCCAGCGGGTCGGCGACGTTGGCGACCCCGGTCTCCTCCATCAGTACCTGCTGGGTGCGCAGCGCGATCTCGGCGGCCTGCTCGCTGGGCAGCGCGAGCGTCTCGTCGAGGGCGTTGGTGTGCAGCGAGTTGGTCCCGCCGAGCACGGCGGCGAGCGCCTCGACGGCCGTGCGGACGACGTTGTTGTACGGCTGCTGCGCGGTCAGCGAGACACCGGCGGTCTGCGTGTGGAACCGCAGCCACTGCGCCTTCTCGCTCCGGGCGCCGTACACGTCGCGCATCCAGCGGGCCCAGATGCGCCGCGCGGCACGGAACTTGGCGATCTCCTCGAAGAAGTCGACGTGCGCGTCGAAGAAGAAGGACAGCCCGGGCGCGAAGAGGTCGACGTCGAGCCCGCGCGAGAGCCCCAGCTCCACGTACCCGAACCCGTCCGCGAGGGTGTACGCCAGCTCCTGCGCGGCCGTCGCCCCGGCCTCGCGGATGTGGTAGCCGGAGACGGACAGCGGCTTGTAGGCGGGGATGCCGGCCGCGCAGTACTCCATGAGGTCGCCGATGAGGCGCAGGTGCGGCTCGGGCTGGAACAGCCACTCCTTCTGGGCGATGTACTCCTTGAAGATGTCGGTCTGGAGCGTGCCGTTGAGGACCGCGTGGTCCACGCCCTGGCGCTCGGCGGCGACCAGGTACATGCAGAACACGGGCACGGCCGGCCCGCTGATCGTCATGGACGTGGTGACGTCCCCGAGCGGGATGTCGCGGAACAGCACTTCCATGTCGGCGGCCGAGTCGATGGCCACGCCGCAGTGCCCGACCTCGCCGAGCGAGCGCGGGTCGTCGGAGTCGCGGCCCATCAGGGTGGGCATGTCGAAGGCGACCGACAGACCCCCGCCGCCGTTGGCGAGGATCATCTTGTACCGCTCGTTGGTCTGCTCGGCGTTGCCGAAGCCGGCGAACTGCCGGATGGTCCACGTACGCCCCCGGTAGCCGGTCGGATACAGACCGCGGGTGAAGGGATACTCCCCCGGCCAGCCGATCCGCTCGAACCCGTCGTACCTGTCACCGGGCCGTGGCCCGTACACCGGCTCCACGGGGTCCCCCGAGAGCGTGGTGAAGTCAGCGTCGCGCTTGCGTGCGGCGTCGTACCGGGCCTGCCAGCGACGGCGGCCCTCCTCGATGGCGTCAGCGTCCATACCGTCGAATTTACTTGGACGTCCTAGTAAATGTCGATGCCTGACGGCCGTACGGTCGTCCGCACGGCCCTGGGTCAGGCCTTGACGGCCGCGGGCGAACCCTCGGCGATCTTCGGTTCCACCTCGCGGCTGACGTTGCGCTCCACGAAGAACGCGGCCGTCGGGACGGTCCCCGCGAGCAGCACCCACAGCTGCTTCCTGACCGGCCACTTCGCCTTGGCGCCCAGGTCGAAGGCGAAGACGAGGTAGATCACGTAGAGCCAGCCGTGCGCGATGCTGACGACGCGCGTGAAGCCCTCGGCGCCGTTCATCTCCAGCAGATACTTGGCGATCATGCCGAGGCACAGCAGGATCAGCAGCACGCCAGTGACGTACGCCATGACGCGGTAGCGGGTCAGCACGCTTCGTTTCATGGCTACGAGCGTAACGGCGCGTTCCGGGAGATCCCGCCCCGGGTCATTCCTCCCGGAAGTCCCCCGCGGCGATGCGCAGCGGGCGCAGCATGGCGAAGATCTCCCGGCACTCCTCGGCGTCGTAGACGCCGAGGCCGAAGTCCATCGCCATCAGGTCCCGGGTGGCCGACTCGACCACCTCGCGGCCCTTGTCGGTGATCGACGCGAGGATGCCGCGGCCGTCGTTGGGGTTGGGGCGCTTGTCCACCAGGCCCGACCTGACCAGCCGGTCCACGGTGTTCGTCACCGACGTCGGGTGCACCATGAGCCGCTCGCCGATCTTGGACATCGGCAGCTCGCCGGACTTGGAGAAGGTGAGCAGCACCAGCGCCTCGTACCGCGCGAACGTCAGCCCGTACGGCTTGACCACCGCGTCCACCTCGGCGAGCAGGATCTGGTGCGCGCGCATGATCGAGGTGATGGCGGCCATCGACGGCACGCCTCCCCAGCGCTGCTTCCAGAGTGCGTCGGCACGGGCGATGGGGTCGAAGGACAGACTGAGCGGCTTCGGCACGTCCCAGACCATACCGGCCGGTCACATACCGATCAGCACTGTCTCGCCTTTCGGTCCCCCTGAGGGGGTGGCCGAACCATGTCGGTCCCCGGCAGGATCGTCCGCTCGTGCAACGATTGACGCCGGTCTATCCCTTTTTGTACGCCACCTCTGCCCCAGGGAGCAGCATGCCCCGGCTGATCCACACCCTCGCGGTCCTCGCGCTGCTCGGGCTCACGGCGGGCTGCTCGTCCGCGCCGGCCGTCGACCGGGCCTCCTTCGCCGGTTCCGCCTCCCGGAAGTCGGCCCCCGACACCTCCCCGTTCTGGGTCGACCCCGACAGCCCCGCGGCACGGCAGATCCACACCTGGCAGCAGGAGGGCCGCACCGGCGACGCCGAGCTGCTGAAGCGGATCGCCGACCGCCCCGCGGCCCTCTGGCCGACCGGTGAGGGAGACCCGGCGCCGCAGGTGCGGGCGGCGGCGGGGGCCGCGGGCCGGGCGGGCAGGACGGTCGTCCTCGTCGCCTACAACATCCCGCACCGGGACTGCGGCCAGCACTCGGCGGGCGGCGCGGCCGACGCGGACGCCTACCGGCAGTGGATCGGCAAGTTCGCCGAGGCGATCGGCGACGCCAAGGCCCTCGTCGTGCTGGAGCCGGACGCCGTCGCCCACGTCGTGGACGGCTGCACGCCCGGCGAGTACCACGCCGAGCGCGAGCGGCTGCTGGCGGAGGCCGTCGGCCGGCTGAAGCAGCAGCCTCACACGAAGGTGTACATCGACGCGGGCAACCCGGAGTGGATCAAGGAGTCCGGGAAGCTGGTCGAGCCGCTGCGGCGCGCCGGCATCGCGAACGCCGACGGCTTCGCCCTCAACGTCTCCAACTTCCAGACCAATGAGGCCAACGCCGCGTACGGCCGGGAGCTGTCCAGGAGCCTCGCCGGCAAGCACTTCGTCGTCGACACCAGCCGCAACGGCAACGGCCCGCTGGCGGGCTCCTGGTGCAACCCGCCCGGCCGGGCGCTCGGCACCCCGCCGACGGCCGGCACCGGCGAGCCCCTGCTGGACGCCTACCTGTGGATCAAGCGGCCCGGCGAGTCCGACGGCACCTGCGGGGGCGGCCCGGCCGCCGGGCGGTGGTGGCCGGAGTACGCCCTGGAGCTGGCGCGCAACTCCAAGGCGTGACCGGCCCGTTCACTTCACGTGGATCCACTTGGCCTCGGAGGGCGTGCCCTTCGCGTCCGTCACGAACAGCATGTACCAGCCGGGCGGCACCAGCGCCGGGTCCCGGGGCACGTCGAACGTCACCGACGTGCCCCGCTTCTTGATGCCGAGCTGGATGGAGCGCTGCTCGACGTCCGTCGTGTGGGTCACCGCGCTCGGCCGCATCAGCCGTGCCCGGACGACGCGTTCGGGGTGCGCCGTCCGGAACGTCACCCGGTGCCGGGCGTCCAGCGTCCTCGGGCCGTCCTTCAGCACGGGACGGCTGCCGGCGGCCCGGTGCAGCGCGGGCGGCGTGTAGACCTCCATGCGCTGCTCGAAGTGGCCGAGCTTGGTGTTCTGCTGGTCGTCGAAGAGCGGGTCGGAGCCGAACGTGGCGACCCGGCCGTCGGGCAGCAGCAGCGCCTCCGAGTGGTAGTTGCGGCCCACCAGCGGCGCCGCGGCCTCGCGGAAGGTGTGGGACTTCGGGTCGTAGAACTGGGCCTTGAGGATGTTGCTGGCGCTGCGGCCCCGGTAGTCGCCCGAGCCGTTCGTGGTGAACACCGAGTCGTCCGGCATGATCACGCTGTTGAGGTAGCGGGTGCCCTGCGGCAGGTCCGGGCCGTCCACGAAGGCCGGGTTGTCCTTCTTCAGGTCGATCACCGCCGTGCGCCGGGTCGACTTCCTGGACTCGCCGACGCCCCCGCCGCCCAGGATCATCACCTTCTGGTCCTGCGCCGGCGGCAGCAGCAGTGACGACGAGGTCTCCGTCTGGTCCGGGTCCCGCAGGCCCGGCACCTTCGTGAAGGTGTTCTTCTCCAGGTCCCACAGCCCCGGTGCGCGCCCCTTGTCGGCGGGGCCGTAACCGGCGTTGGACGCCGAGTAGAACAGCTTGTTGCCCTTGGTGAGGAACAGCGCCGGGTACGTCGGGAAGTACCGCTTGGGACCCGGCTTCCACTTCTTCGTCCTCGGGTCGTAGATCTCGTTGTCACCGGGGTCGATCTTGCCGACGTCGTCCAGGCCGGACACCGCGAGGACCCGGCCGTCGTCCAGGCCGACCAGTGTCGGGTACCAGCGGGCCTTGTCCATCGGCTCGACCGGCACGTACTTCTCGGCCACCGGGTCGAACTCGTAGGCGGCGCGGATGCCCTGGTAGTCCTGCTTCTCCAGGGTGATCTTCTCCGACAGGCCGTAGACGTTGGCGGCCTGCTCGCCCTTCAGGCCGACGATCTCGTACTGCGACTGCTTCTCGGTGACCGACAGCGGGCCCTTCTCGACGGCCTCCACCCACACCCGCCGCTCGCTCGCGGTGACCTTCGTCCTCCAGGGCCGCATTGCCCCGGTCCGGTCGTACGTCACCTTGAAGGTGCGCTTGGCCTTCGGGACCGTGACGTCGAACCTGGTGACGTACTCGACGCCCGCGGGCGAGCGGAAGCGGGTGCCCTTCTTCAGGAACACCGCCCTGTCGGGGCTCTCGTTCTTCACGCGCATGCCGCCCCCGGCGCGTTCCACCTCGCCGTCCAGGAGTTCGTAGCGGGCGGTGCCGCCGGCCACCAGCAGGCGGCCGTCCGGGAGCTGGGCGTGGCCGGCGCAGAAGAAGTCCTCGGGGGTCGGGATCTTCTTGAAGGTGTTCCTGCGCGGGTCCCACAGCACGGTGTCGAAGGACCCCGCGTCGAACTTCTTCTTCTCGTTTCCGGACCCGGCCACGATCAGCACCTTGCCGGTGTGCAGGAGCGCCGCGTGAATGGCGTTCGTGCGGTACTCCTCCGGGATGCCGACCTGGCTCCAGGAGCCGTACCTCGCCTGGTACTCGGGCTGGGCGATCTTGTACGCGTGGTACCGGTCGCCCGCGAAGTCCAGGGCGGCCGGGGCGTTGAGTCCGGCGAGGATCGCGACGCCTCCGATGCCCAGGACCGTCTTCCTGGTCCTGCTGGACCGCTGGTGGGGCATGGGCTAGTCGCCTCCTGTCGTGGTACCGGTCACCGGTGAGGTCGCCCCGGTCGTGGCGAAGGCCGGCTCGTGGCCGTCGCCGACGCGGGCGGTCGCGGGCAGCGGCTGCGGCTCGGGGGGTGCCGGGTGCTGCGGGCCCGCCGCGTGCGCCGGACGGCTGCGGAGCAGCAGGCCCCGGGCGCTCCCGCCGAGTCGCTCCCCGCGGTCCTTCAGCAGCGTGACGGCCCATACGGCCACCGGGGCCAGGGATATCGCCGTCGCCAGGAACGCCCAGGTGCGCATCGCCGCGTGCGTGTGGCCGAGGACGGCCGAGGCGACGAGGGAGACGGTCAGGAGCGCCGCCCAGGACAGGTGGATGCGGAAGGTGAGCAGCCGGTCGGGGCTCGCGCCGCCGCCCTTGGGCGTGACGACGAACCGGCTGGGGCGGCGCAGCACCGCCTCCGTGAACGACTTCAGGTAGATCGGCGCGGACAGCGCCGACATCGCCATGCCGGCCAGCCCGCCGGAGCCCTCCGGCTCGTGCGGGGAGACGTTGTGGCGGCGGTTCCACAGATACAGGCCGATCTGGAGGGCCGCCGCGTCGCTGTAGAGCATCAGCCAGACCGACGCGGCGACCTGTGTGCCCGAGGCCCCGAACCAGAGGAACAGGAAGCAGCTGAGGATGCCGAGGAACCAGTTGACCGCCGTCATCGGGTAGTAGACGAGCATCAGCGTGTACGAGAACAGGCGGCCCGGGGGCATGCTCAGCGGGGCCTTCCAGTACTGCTTGACCAGCGTCTCGTAGGTACCGCGCGACCAGCGCATCTGCTGGGTGAAGAAGTCCGTCCAGGAGGCCGGGCCCTCACCGACCGCGAGCACGTCCGGGGTGTAGACGGACCGCCAGTGGCGGCCGGTGAGGGGGGTGCGGGTGCGGTGCAGCTCGAAGCCGGTGGCCATGTCCTCGGTGATCGAGTCGTACAGGCCGCCGATCTGCAGGACGGCCGAGATCCGTACGACGTTGTTGGTGCCGACGAACATGGGGGCGCGGTAGCGGTTGCCGGCGCGCTGGATCAGGGCGTGGAAGAGGAACTGCTGGGACTCGGCGGCCTTGGTGACCGGGTTGTGGTAGTTGCCGTACACCTGCGGGCCCACGACGAAGGCGACGTCCGGATCGCGGAAGTACCCCATCATCCGCTCCAGGAAGTTGGGGAGCGGGACGTGGTCGGTGTCGACGGAGGCGAAGAAGTCGTACCGGTCGCCGTGCATGGCGAGCCAGGCGTTGTAGTTGCCGTGCTTGGTGCGGGCCTTGTGGACGCCCTCGGGGCGGTTCCACTCGGGGACGCCGTGCCGGGTGAAGTGCCGGACGCCGAGCTCCGCGCACAGGGCCTTGGCCTGCTCGTCGTCGCCCTCGTCGAGCAGCCAGACGTCGAGGGGGCCGGTGTGGGTGATCCGGGTGGCGCCCTCGAGGGTGGCGCGGACCATGGCGAGGGGTTCCTTGCCGGGGACGTACGTGGTGAGGAAGGCGACGCGGGTGCCGGGCTCGGGGACGACGGGGACGGGGTCGCGGGCGACCATCGTGGCGTGGGCGACGGAGGCGACGTTGACGAGCATGAACAGCTCGATGAGGCCGATGGATATGAGCATGGTGACGTCGAGGCCGACCAGCCACGTGTCGCCGCCCTCGCGGTCGACCCAGTGCGTCGGCCACACCAGGTACACCAGCAGGGCGCCGGTCAGCAGCGGGGCGAGCGCCATGAGGGCGACGGCTCTTATTCGGTGCGGCTCGCGCGAGAGGAGCGAGGTGTACTGCACCCGGTACGCGTTGTCGGCCGGCTCGGTGAGCGGCCCGGCGAGTCTGCTGTGGGTGTCGTAGTCGTAGCCCTCCGGCGGCACAGCGCCCTCCAGTGATTGACCCGTGATCGAAGCACCGATACCCCTACGAAAGGGGACCTTTACGGGCGTGTCGAACTGTGGAGGGCCAGGTGGGTGGGCGGTACATACGGGGGGTTGGGGGTGCGGGCGGGGTGCCTGCGGCGGCGTGCGTGGGTGCGCGGGGGGTGCCTGCGGCGGCCTGTGCGGGGTCGGTGGGGGTGCGGGTGGCGCGGTTCGTTCGGTGGGTGGGGCGGGGCCGCGCCGGGGGGTGTCCGTCCTCGGAACGGCGCGGAATCGGTGGGCCGTGAAGTGACCGGCGCGGACGCGCCAACC